>JBJKPL010000169.1:0-19471 GCA_046706345.1 Candidatus Sulfidibacterium sp. | reverse complement strand
GTTGCCTTTCTCAACGAGTTTGTTAAGTACTTCCAGCAAGACCTTCACATCTTCAAAATGAAGACCCGTCGTGGGTTCGTCGAGGATATACAGGGTTTTCCCCGTGTCTTTTTTGGATAATTCGGTGGCCAGCTTTACCCGCTGTGCTTCGCCGCCCGAAATGGTGGTGGAGGATTGGCCCAGCGTCAGTTACCCCAGCCCGACATCCTTCAGCGTTTTGAGCTTGTGGGCAATGGAGGGAATGTTCTCGAAAAATTCAGCCGCATTGCGGATACTCATGTTCAGTACATCGTTGATGGATTTACCTTTGTACCTGATTTCCAGGGTTTCACGATTATATCGTTTTCCCTGACAATCTTCACAAAGCACATAAACATCCGGCAGGAAATTCATTTCGATGGTCTGAACGCCTGCCCCCTTGCACGTTTCGCAGCGTCCGCCCTTGACATTAAAAGAAAACCGCCCGGCTTTATACCCCCGGATTTTCGACTCGGGCAGCATGCCGTATAATTTTCTGATTTCATCAAAAACTTTGGTATACGTTGCCGGATTGGACCGGGGCGTGCGCCCGATGGGTGCCTGGTCGATCTCGATGATCTTGTCAATATGCTGGATGCCTTCGATGGAATCGTAGGGCAGAGGCTCTTTCAATGAATTATAGAAATGCTGGCTCAGGATGGGGTACAGAGTGTCGTTGATCAGCGTGGACTTGCCGCTGCCGGAAACGCCGGTAACGCAAATGAATTTTCCCAGGGGGAATTCCACATTGACATTCTTCAGGTTGTTACCGCGGGCGCCCTTCAGCACGATGGTTTTGCCTTTTCCTTCCCGCCTTTTTTTGGGGTAGGGAATGAATTTCTGTCCGCTCAGGTACTGACTGGTAAGGGTTTGGGTGTTCAGGATGCTTTGGGGGTTTCCCTGGGCTACCACGACGCCGCCAAGACGACCGGCACCCGGCCCGATGTCGATCACGTGGTCGGCGGCCAGGATGGTGTCCTTGTCGTGTTCCACCACGATCACCGAATTGCCGATGTCGCGCAGTTCCATCAACGACTCGATCAGCTTGTGATTATCACGTTGATGCAACCCGATACTGGGTTCATCCAGAATATACATCACCCCGGTTAATCGGGAGCCGATCTGCGTCGCCAGTCGAATACGCTGCGATTCACCACCGGAGAGGGTTTTGGCCGGACGGTTCAGGTTCACATAGTCGATGCCTACCTCCAGCAGAAAATCAAGACGTGTTCGGATCTCCCGGAGGATCTCCCGGGCGATGAGTTGTTGTTTTTCGCTGAGGCGATCCTCAATCCCGTTGAGCCATAACTTTAAATCTGCCAGATCCATTTGCGCCAGTTCGGAAATATTTTTCCCGTCAATTTTGAAATACAGCGATTGCTTTTGCAAACGGGTGCCGTTGCAATCCGGACAAACATGTTTGTTCATGAAGCTTTCCGCCCATTTCCGGGAAGTCTGTGAAGCCTCTTCGCTGTTGAAATTCGTGATGTAGTTCAGCACGCCTTCAAAAGTCAGTGAATAGGAAGACGTGATCCCCAGATATTCTTTTTTCACCTGAACCGTTTCGTTGGAGCCGTTCAGGATGACGTTCAGGGCCTTTTCAGGGATGTCTTTTACAGGCGTGTTCAGATTGAAACCGTATTTCAATCCGATGGTCTCGAGCTGTCCGAAAACCCAGTTGTTCTTGTATTCTCCCAGCGGGGCAATGCCGCCTTTGCGGATGGAAAGGTTCTTGTCGGGAAAGACTTTGTCCAGATCCACTTTCATGACTTCTCCCAGGCCGTTGCAGGCGGGACAGGCACCGTAAGGTGAATTGAAGGAAAAAAGATTAGGCTCGGGATCGTCGTAGGCAATGCCGGAAGTAGGACACATCATCTTCAGGCTGAAGTGCTTCAATTCACCGGTCTCTTCGTCAATGACCATGAGCACCCCTTTTCCCTGTTTGATAGCGAGGTCCACCGATTTTTTCAACCGGTCATTCAATCCGGCCACCTGCATCCGGTCCACAACCACCTCGATATCATGTACTTTATAGCGGTCCAGCTGCATCCCGAACCCGATCTCCCGGATCTCACCATCTACCCGGACCCTGAGAAAACCCTGCTGGCGTGTCCGTTCAAAAAGATCACGATAGTGGCCTTTCCGGGCTTTCACCAACGGCGCCAAAAGCAGGACCTTTTTCCTCTGGTATTCTTTGGCAATCAGCTCGATGATCTGATCTTTGGTATACTGCACCATGCGTTCTCCGGTCACGTACGAATAGGCTTCCGAAGCCCTTGCAAACAGCAGACGCAGAAAGTCGTATACCTCGGTGATGGTTCCCACGGTGGAACGGGGATTGCGGCTCACCGACTTCTGTTCGATGGAAACCACGGGACTCAGGCCCTGGATCTGGTCCACATCGGGCCTTTCCATATGGCCGATAAACTGCCGTGCGTAAGCCGAGAAGGTCTCCATATAACGCCGCTGGCCTTCTGCATAGATCGTATCAAACGCCAGGGAAGACTTGCCGCTGCCGCTTAAACCGGTGATCACCACCAGCTGATCCCTGGGGATGTTCAGATCGATGTTTCGCAGGTTGTGTACCCGCGCCCCCTTGATCTCCAGTTGCTGGCTTTCGGTAACTATATTTTTTTCGTTGTGATCCATTGTATTTTCCAAAGCAGGGCGTTAAAAAAATCGCCGCAAAATTACGCTTTCTATTTCAAAATTTCACGGTCCGGATAGGACAATTCAAAAGAGGTGACATTCCGGAGTCCGCAAACCGTTCATTCTTTCGGACCGCTTAATAACCCCGAACCTGCTATGATATAATTTGTTTCTCAGTATCTTATCAGAACGGACTGACGAAATCCAGAAACGAAATCCCTTCCAGGTCTTTTTCAGAAAGGACCGGTTGGGCGATCTTCCAGTCGATGTTCAGGTTGGGGTCATCCCAGCGGATGCAGGCCTCGGAGGCTTTGTGGTAAATGCTGGTGCATTTATAGGAAAAAATGGTATGGTCTTCGAGCGTCACAAAACCATGGGCAAAACCCGCCGGAACCCAATACATCAGTTTGTTTTGTTCGGTCAGTTCTACCGAATCCCATTGCCCGTAAGTTGGAGAGTCCTTCCGAAGGTCGACGGCCACGTCCAGTACGGCGCCTTTCACCACCCGGACCAGTTTGCCCTGAGCATGGGGCGGATTCTGAAAATGAAGTCCCCGCAGGACGCCTTTCATGGATTTCGACTCGTTGTCCTGAACAAAGGTCTGATCCATTCCCAGACCAAGAAATTTTTCCTGGTTATACGATTCAAAAAAATATCCCCGGTGGTCTTGAAATACCTGCGGCTTGATGATGAACAGATCCGGAATTTTGGTTTTTATGATTTCCATGCTCAAATTTATTTATTGATTGTCAAGGCTTTTTGCTGATTTCCGCCCTTTTGTTAATTCTCCGTTCGTTATAATATGCAGCCACGATCACAATAAAGATAGTGGCAACGGTATAGTAGACAAAGGTAGGAATTGGAACCGGATCTCCCTTGGCATAGGAATGCAATCCCGACAAATAATAATTTACCCCGAAATAGGTCATCAGGATGGAGAAAAAGGCCAGTACCGAAGCTGCATTGTAGGTAAACCTTGATTTCATCCCCGGCATCAATCTCATGTGGGAGACAAAACTGTATATCAGCACGCTGACCAGCGCCCAGGTCTCTTTGGGGTCCCAACCCCAGTATTTTCCCCAACTTTCGTTAGCCCAGACGCCGCCCAGGAACATGCCCAGTGTCAGCATATAAAGCCCGACGATCAGCGTCCTTTCGTTGATGGCCGTGATCTGCGCCACCTTTTCGGAAAGACGTTCATAATTTTTGGGCGTCTTGAAGATCATCAAAACCAGGTTCAGGAAACCCAATAGCATGCCCAGTGCCAGGAAGCCATAACTAGCCGTGATGACCGAAACGTGGATCATCAGCCAATAGGATTTTAAAACAGGCACCAGGTTGGTGATCTCCGGATCCATCCAGCTCAGATGCGCTACGAACAAAATGACCGAGGCCAGAATGGTGGTGGCGGCGGCCGTAAGCAGCGAACGTCGTGAAAAGATCAGCCCTGCCAGCATCGTGACCCAGGCAATATAGATCATGGATTCGTAACCGTTGGTCCAGGGCGCGTGTCCTGAAATGTACCAACGCAGGATCAGACCGAAGGTCTGGAAGGCAAAGCCCAGGATGATCAGCACCAGCAGTCCTTTCATGATCTTGCGGATGACCTTCGAACTTCTCAGAATGTCGGCAAAAACAAGGATCAGCAACACAAAACCGATCATGCTGTAAAAAATGGCCAGGCGTAAAAAGATCATCAACCTGGTGTAAAGCAATTCGGCGTTCAGTTTTCGCTGCGACGGCATGATGGAAGCGCCGAATTTCTGCTGATAGAGCTTCAGGTCAGCCAGCAGATCATTGGCCGTTTTGAGATTCCCGTTGGCCAGCGAAGTCAGATACTCCGGCACAATGCTCGTCACGAAAAGCGAATCCTTGCCCGAAAGGTTTTTAACCTTGGATGCCGGCGAATACCAGGCCTGGTCCGGATTGTGCGGGTCGGGAATGATCTTCAGGAATTCTCCCGTATACACCATGTAGGCAATGTTCAGCCGTTCGTCTACCTTCATCACTTCCTTGTCGAACATGCCGCGGTGAATGGGTTTGGTTTCGTAGGCTTTTTCCACGTAGTCTTTCAGTTTGTAAGTCTGGGTCTTGGGATCCAGAAAATCCAGGAACGAAGCATATTTTCCCTGGATACCCACAATTTCCGCCAGTTTATGATCATCGATCTTGATCATCGGAACACGTTCCCAGAGATGCGGATGGCTCATCATGCCCAGAAAGACCTGATCCGGCGTAAGCCCGTGGAAACTCGTCTTTCGGGTCATCTTGCGCAGGATCTGGCTGGACAGGGTATAAACCGGCTTGATACGGCCGTCGTTGGACTGAACCACCAACCGACCGAATTTCTCTGCCTGTTGTTTGTTTACCACCGGGATCTGACTGAAAGGAATGTGATTGCTTTGTGCCGAGACCGTGGTGGCGGAGCCCAGCAACAGGAAAATCAGCAGCAGCGTGGCCGCTCCCTTGGCTTTGTCGTCAAAGGTCTTTAAATACCTGCCCAGCTGGCCGAAATAGCTTTTGGAATTGATCAGCGAAAGAAACATGCCCAAAGCAAGTAAAATATAGCCTGCGTAAGTGAAAATCGTTCCGTAAAAATCATGATTTACCGAAAGGATACTTCCCTGTTCATCACGGTCGTAAGACGACTGGAAAAACCGGTAACCGTGGTAATCCAGCACGTGATTCATATAAATGTGATAAGGAAAGGATTGGTGGCGGGCCGGGTCAATCACGGTGATCCGGCTGGCGTAACTTGAAGGGCTCATGGAACCGGGATAACGCTTCAGCTCGAACTTGTTTAGCTTGACGGCAAAAGGCAGCTTGATGGTCCGTGCGCCATAACTCAACGTCAGGTCAATGCCGTTGATCTGTATTTGTTGCGGTTCTCCTTCAAACCCGCTGCCACCGCTTAAATAGGCTTCCTTGGTTTCGGTTCCGGATTTGACACGGATCAGCACCACATTCATGGCTTCGCTCTTTTTGCCCCCGGGCATGAACTTCACCGCCCCGTTGGGATAATAGCCGGTCATGACCAGATTCAGGTTTCCGATGGTGAAAAGTTTGCCCGTGGTAAACGGTTGCGTGCTGTTGGGAAGATAATGTTCCCGCGCGCCACCGCTCATGTGCATCACCGAAAGGGTGTCGGGGGTGGAGATGAAAAGACTGTCACCCACGGCCTTCAGGTTGATGGCCCCGGGATCAAAAGGGCCGCCGAATTTCACGGTGTAGGTTCCGATGGTTTGGCTGCCGCCCTTTCTCAGGAACAGATTCTGCCGGCCATGACCGTCCGATGCCACAAACATCACGATGGGGACGCCGTTTTCATTTTCTGTGACCACCTGCTGAGCATGAGGAATGAATTTCTGTGCTTCCAGCTGAATGGTTTTTCCTCCGATGGAAAGATGGTCTTCGTAAGCCGTTGGAGAAAGCTCCGAGAGCAGCACATGCTTGTAATGGGAGACTTCGGAACTGCCTTCACGGGCAACCGCATGAATGTAAGTGCGGTCCGACAAAATGGTATCCGAGGTTTGTCCGTTGCGAAGATGCAACATCCCTTCATAACTGACAAAACGAGTGATGGCGGAACCGATCAGGATGATCAGAAAGGCGACGTGAAAGATGAAGAGCGTCAGTTTTTTTCTCTTGTACATCTTGTATCTGAAAATATTGACGATCATGTTGGCGGCCAGCAATGTCAGCAGAATGTCAAACCAGGTGGCATTGTAAACCACTGCTCTGGCTGCCTGGGTGCCGAAATCATTTTCAATAAAAGTAGCGGCTCCGATGGAGAGGGCAAAGATGAGAATCAGCACGCCCATGCTCGTCATGGAGAAGAATATATTTGAGATTTTTTTCATGAGTAAGCGGTGTTTTACGATAAATCATTCACTTCCGATGATCACATCCAGTGCCCCCACGCCGAATTTGCTGATGGAAGCCCTTTTGTTACTGAGGTTTTCATATTGCTTTAGGGTATCCACAATGGCGTTTTTCAACGTGCCGTTGCCCACCCCGTGAATAAAGGTCACTTTGTTATAATCGTTTTCTATGGCGCTGTCGAGTGCTTTTTTGAAGTGATCCATCTGGATGTCGAACAGGTCGCGGCTGGAAAGTCCGGCAATATTGTTTACGATCTCGCCAATGTGCAGATCCACAATGGCTTCGCCGTATTGCGTTTTATAATTTTCGATAAATGGAGGCACGGTTTGGGTTTTGGATTGCAATGTTTGGGCACGACTACCGATCTTCAGATCCAGGTCAGAATCTCCGGCGGATTGAAGCCCGGATCTCAGTACTACCACCGAGATCAGCGCTTTTCCGCTGACCAGGCTGTTACTGGTATAACTGCCTTCTTTAAAGAACCGGCTCACGCGGATGTTCAGATCCGCATGGACAGGCAGAAAGAGCGGCTCGGCTTTTTCCTGATGGAACAGGATCTGCAATGCCCCTTTGGTCCACTCTTCCAGTTCATCGCGGGTGATGGTGGCCAGCACGGTTTTCGAACGCTGCGGAACAGAACCGTAATCGATGCCCAGCAGGCTTTGATCCCGCTCCAGAAAAAGATTGTAAAGGATGTCAAAGGGACTGTGGTTGACCAGGATGACATCCAGCTTGCCTGTAAGCAGCCATTGCTGATCGTGAGGTTCATAGACCAGATAGATACCTTCTTCTTCCTTCACCTTCCCCCAGGGATTGATCAGGCTGGAGGTGCTTTCGGGAACAACTTCCGGTTGCGGGACCCGGGCGGGTTCCGTCGTAGCAGGTTTCGGAGCTGCTGCTTCATACGAAGCCTGGGCCCGGTAATCCAGGATCAGCTCACTGGAAAGCACCGGAATCTCAAATCCGTCCTCGGTTTCAATCTTTATCATTCTGTTATCCAGGATGGCGGTTACCGTTCCACCCCCTTGCTCGTCAAGGAACCTGACTTTGTCTCCGATCTTAAATTGCATTCAGTTTTTGTTTAGCCGCAAAAGTAGAAATTATCCCTGAATATCCCGGGCTCCGAAAATGGCTATTTAGATGGATTTTAAATAAAATTATGAAAAACCATCATTTTATGACAGGAAACGTAAAATCCTGTTTCCCATTGTCCGGCGCCGGCACGTGAACAAAAAAATGTTTTTTTCCGGTGCCCCGGACTCTTGGCAGTGAAGATTTTACCTTACATTTGTAGGAAAGATCAATTTTAACCTCATTGAAAGATATTAAGGTTCCCTGGATTGTATGGGCCACGCTCTGGCTGTTGTTTATCTGGCTGGGATATGACATGCTTACGGAATTCCGTAACTACCTGTATCCCTTGATGCTGGGTGGATTGTTTGCCTATCTGCTCTATCCGCTGGAGAATTATTTCGAACAACACGGGGTTCCGCGCATCCTGGCAGGCATCCTGAGCATCCTGATCGGGATCGTCGGCGTATCGGGCGTGGCATTTGTCATTTACAAACAAATGGGATTGTTCCTCAAAGACATCCCGCAGATGCAGGCCAATGCGTCCCATAATGTGAACATCATTTTCAATGACATCACCGCCGCCACCGGTATCCAGGCTACCGACCTGAAGCAGCAGGTGAAAGCCATGGCAGGCAATTTCCTGAACTTCAGTGTTACCAATTTCAAAACGACTTTTAATCAGACCTTCCAGACGGTTTTCACCATCGGCATAATGCCGGTGTATGTGTTTTTTCTGCTTTTCTACCGCAATAAGTTCAAGGAATTCGTGCTGATGGTGGTAAAACAAAGCCAGCATAACCTGGCCATCAAGATTATCGACGACATCAACCAGCTGGCCGTATATTATATGACCGGAGTGCTGAAGGTGGTTTCGGTGCTGGCGGTCCTGAATACGGTGGGATTTCTGATCATCGGCCTGAAACATGCGCTCTTTTTGGGGATCCTGGCGGCATTGATGAATTTCATTCCATATTACGGAACCATCATCGGATATCTTTTCCCGCTGTTTATTGCCATCTTTACCATGAGTTCCCCTTCGTATGCGTTTTTCGTTTTGCTTCAGTTCATTGTCGTTCAATTTACCGAAAATAATATTCTGACCCCCAATATTGTGGGAGCCCATGTCAAGATAAACGCATTTATGATAATTTTGGCCATTACTTTGGGCGGGTTTATCTGGGGATTGCCCGGGATGTTCATTGCGGTTCCGGTGACAGCCATTTTACGGGTGGTGGGAGAAAATATTCCCGAGCTGTCGCCGATTGGATATTTGCTGGGAGACACGGGTACCGAGGAACACAGCATCACCAAGGCAAAAGTCTCCCGGTTTTTTAAACGAAAATTAAAAATGTAGGATTATGTTACGACACATTGTGATGATGAAATTCAACGAAAAAGGAAAGGCTGAAAACGGAGCTGAAAAGATCAAAGAAATGTTGGTCGGATTGCTGGAAACGGTAGAACCTTTGAAAAAAATGGAAGTCGGTCTGAGCGATTTCGAAAACAATACCTTCGGTCTGGTGCTCACCGCCGATTTTGAGGATGAGGAAGGGCTGAATGTCTACCGCGCGCATCCGGATCATATCAAGATCCTTCAGTATATGCAGGAGGTAGTGGAGCAAACGGCTGCCGTAGATTACAACCTTTAAGAGGAAATCCTGAGCTAAAAAAAGCGGCGTCCATGGGGCGCCGCTTTTTTTGTTTGGCACGTTGTTTATTCAGCAACGGAAACTTCAACTTCATCACTTTGCCAGAGGCCGTGTTTGGTGCAAAACGCCATGGCGGTCAATTTCATGTTTTTGGTGGGAACGATGTGAAAATCCACTTCGACATGGCCGGGTTTGTTACCCAAAACGCCGGGAGTGAAGGAGGCTTGTCCCAGGTGGTACTCGCCGTTCCAAAGTTGCACCCACGCAATGTAGTGATCGAAATCGTCAGGATGAGGATATTCGTTTCCCATTTTTACGGTCACTTTGAATTTTTCTCCGGCAGTAGCCGTTTTTTCGCAATGAATGAACGGGGAATGACGGTCGATGTAATCTTTTTTGGCTTCTCTGTCGATGGTGGAAATATCGACGTATCGGTTAATTTTCATGACTTGGTTGTTTTTGGATTAATAGTGTAACAAAGATACAAAATTGATTACTTTAAGTACCGAATTAACGTTTTTTAAACGTTAATTTCTTTCCGGATGGAAGGAGGATATGATAAAGGAAATAAGGAGAAATTGGTCTTCTAGGTTTCTTCTTCACGCACCGCATCTTCTTCTGCGTTGACCTCTTCTTCCTGGCGTTCTTCCATGCCAAGATCCACCAGGAGTTTTTGCTGCAGGGTGGCCATAGTGATATCATGCCGCATGTTTCCCTGGGTGCAATAGGAGAGTTGTCCCGTTTCTTCGGAGACCACAATGGCGATGGCATCGGAGATCTCTGTGATCCCGAGGGCAGCCCTGTGCCGGAGCCCGGCATAACGCGGAAGTTTTTTCTTGGATACCGGCAAAATACACCCCGCCGCTTTGACTTTGTTCGAGGAAATGATCATGGCACCGTCGTGCAACGGGCTGTTCTTGAAAAAAAGGTTTTCTATTAAAGGACTGGTGATGAACCCATTGATGATCTCACCGGTCTGCAGGATCTGCGGCAGCTCGTGCTTGCGCGTGATCACGATCAGGGCCCCTTGTCGGGTATTGCTCATGTGCTGGCAGGCTACCACGATGGGGTCGATATCCAACTCAAAGGAAGAAGGAAACCAATGCCTTAAGAAAGAAAAACGTTTCTTCTGACCACTCTGTCCGTTGAAAAACGAAGGCGTTCCCAGCGCCAGTAGGAATTGCCGGATCTCAGGCTGGAAGATCACGATCAGGGCAATGATTCCAACACTGATAAAGGCCCCCAGAATGTCCGAAAGCATCTCCATCTTCAGCAGCGTGGTGATCTTCCACAACAGGAAAAAAGCCACCAGCCCGAAGAGAATGTTGATGGCCGCAGTACCTCTCAGCAGCTTGTAAAGCATGTAAAGCAAAACGGCAACCAGGAAAATGTCAAGCAGGTCGAGGATCCGGATGTGAATGAATAATGGTACCAAGTTGTTGAATTTTTTTCAAATTTAAAAATATTTCCTTTCGTTTGCCTCACAACCCGGTTGCTGAATTCAGCAGCGGCTGCCGCCAGTTTTTTCGTGATGCATCTGGTAAAACCGGTTGAGCTCGATGGCTTGCCGGGCTTCCTTCACATCGTGCACCCGGAGGATGTCGGCCCCGTTCAACAGGGCGAGGGTGTTGATGACAGTAGTCCCGTTTAGGGCATCTTCCGGTAGGGTATGGAGTACCTTGTTGATCATCGATTTGCGCGAAACCCCTGCCAGCAGCGGCAGGTTGTCAATGCGTGTGTCTTCCATGGCGGAAAGCAAACGGTAGTTGCATTCCAGGGTTTTCCCAAAACCGAAACCCGGGTCCAGAATGATGTCTTCTACGCCGGCTTCGCGTAACTCGCGGACTTTATTTTGAAAAAATATCCGAACCTCTGCGGTGATGTTCTCGGCGACAGGATCTGTCTGCATGTCCTGTGGCGTGCCGTGCATGTGCATCAGGATATAGGGTACTTTCAGCATGGCCATGGCCTGGAACATGTTTCGATCCATGTTCCCGCCGGAGATGTCATTGATGATGTCGGCCCCATGGTCCACACAGGCCCGGGCGACTTCGCTGCGAAAGGTGTCGATGGAAAAAACGGCGTCGGGAAATTCCTTTCTCAGGATTTTCAGCGGCGTCAGCAACCGCTGCAGTTCTTCCTTTTCCGGAACCATGTCCGCGCCCGGCCGTGAAGAAAACGCCCCGAGATCAATGATGTCGGCCCCTTCGGAGATCATCTTGAGCGTCTGCTCCACCCAAAGTTCTTCGTTGAAATACCGGCCTCCGTCATAAAATGAATCGGGGGTCAGATTCAATATGCCCATGATCCGCGGCGTGGAAAAGTTCAGGATATTTTTGCCTACCTGAATACTTCTGGTTTTTCTAAAAGAAGTATCTTTATTGCCCATTAACTGATTTTTTATCGCTTTAAATTCATCACAAAGATAGAGATTAAAAACACGAAAAATAGCCATATGAGTCGGGATACTTCGCAGCAGTTTGAGACGGTCATCAGCCAGTGTCGCACCGTTTTTGAGAATAAATTGAAAGATTATGGTGCTTCCTGGCGTATTTTGAGAACGCCCAGCCTGACAGATCAGATCTACATCAAGGCCAACCGCATTCGGAGCATCCAGCGGAAAAAAGTCCAGAAAATCGACGAAGGCGTGGTGCCCGAATTTATCGGGATCGTGAATTATGCCTGTGCAGCCCTTATCCAACTGGAGCTGGGCGTCGCCGAAGAGGTCGATATCTCAAATGAAAAAGCCATTGAGCTGTATAACAAATACATATACCAGGCCCGCGATCTGATGCTGGACAAGAATCACGACTATGATGAGGCCTGGCGCAACATGCGCATTTCGTCCCTGGATGATATTATCCTGATGAAGTTGCTGCGGGTCAAACAGATAGAAGATAACGAAGGCAAGACGCTGGTGTCAGAAGGGTTGGATGCCAATTATTTTGATATGATCAATTATTCCCTATTTGCCCTCATTAAATTAACGCTGGAAGGTGAAAAAGCATGACCGGAAGGACATAGTATTTTATCTACTCAGAACGGTTCGGATCCTGCTGGGTCTGGTTTTTATATTTTCCGCTGCCTCCAAGGGCATCGACCCGCTGGGAACATCCTACCGTGTTGAAGATTATCTGGCCAACTTCGGCTGGGCTTTTTTGATGCCCCATGCCTTGCTGGTGTCTTATGTCGTTATCCTGTCGGAATTTCTGTTGGGCGTGGCTTTCCTTTTCAAGCTTTTTTTCAGGAAAGCGTTGTGGCTCATGCTGTTGATGCTTGCCTTTTTCACGGTGTTGACCTTTTTCGATGCCCTGAAAAACCTCGTTCCAGACTGCGGATGTTTCGGCGATGCCTTGAAACTCAGCAATTGGGCCACTTTTTACAAGAATGTTGTGCTCATCAGCCTGAATATTTTCCTGCTGGCCAACGCCCGTCGAATGGTGCCCCGGATCCCACGGGTCTTTCCCCAGTTTCTGATCCTGATCGCTGCGGGGGCAATCTTTTGGGGATTTATGAACTACAATCTCAATCACCTGCCGGTGATCGATTTCCGCAACTGGAAAGTCGGGGAGGACATGAAACCCACGGGGTTGGATAATGCCAAAACCTATGTCACATATGAAAATATAAAAACCGGCCAAACCAAAGAGTTTCTTTTCCCTGATTTCCCATGGAAGGATTCGACCTGGCGGGCCCATTGGAAATTTGTCGCACAGCGGGTGGACGATTCCCAGGTGCACCGGAAATATGACCTGGTGCTGGAAGACAGCCTCGGGAACGATCAATCCAAAGCCATTTTTGAAAATCCGGACCTGCAAGGTATTTTAATTTCCTATAACCTGGCGTCGGGAGATGGCAGCGGCTTCCGGAAGGCGGCGGCACTGGCAACCTATTTTAACTCCCAGGGTATTTCCATGGTGCTGATCACGGCCTCCGGCTGGAAAGCAATTGCCCGGACCGAGAAAACTTATCATCTGAACATCCCGGCCTTTCTGGCCGATGAAACCGAACTGAAAACCATCATCCGCTCCAACCCGGGCCTGATGTTGATGAAGGACGGTATCATCCTGAAAAAGTGGGCTTTCAGGGATTTCCCCACACCAGATCAAATTCGGAAATATTTAACCTCAAAGGAAAACTGAGCTTATGGGGAACTATCTGATCAGGCGGGTCCTGTATGGTATTTTGGTGCTTTGGGGTGTCATCACACTGGTTTTTGTTCTGTTCAATGCCCTTCCGGGAGATGCATCCGGGATGTTAATGGGCCAACGCACGGATATTGCTTCTGTCGAGGCCATCAAAAAGGATCTGGGCCTGGACAAACCGCTGGTCACACAGTATTTTAATTTTCTGAATGACATTTCTCCCGTTTCCGTTCATAATGTCCGGGATACCGGCAGCTACTGGTTTTACAGCAAAACAAAATATCCCGATTCCCATATCCTGCTAAGATCCGGCCGTTGGGCCCTGGTGTTGAAAGTGCCGTATCTGCGCCGGTCGTATCAGAGCAAAAGGCTGGTGTCTTCCATTATCGCCGAAGCCTTTCCCAAGACCTTGCTGTTGGCGGTCACAGCCATTCTCTTTGCGGTGATCGTCGGATTCATCCTGGGAATCCCGGCGGCACTGAGTAAAGACAGCACGTATGATCGATTTATGATGGCCTTTTCCTCTTTCGGGATGTCGGTGCCGTCGTTTTTTGCGGCCATCTTTATTGCCTGGCTCTTTGGTTTTGTTTGGCACAAATACACCGGACTTTCCATGTTCGGCAGCTTGTATTCCGTTGATCCCTATACAGGACAGGTGTACCTGAGTCTGCAAAATCTGATCCTCCCCGCGTTGACGCTGGGTATTCGGCCGCTGGCTATCGTTATCAGCCTGGTGCGCAGCTCGTTGCTGGAGGTCTTCTCGCAGGATTATATCCGGACGGCTTATGCCAAGGGGCTGAGTCCTTCGAAAGTCCTTTTCCGGCATGCCATGCGCAATGCCCTGAATCCGGTTGTGACAGCCATTACCGGGTGGTTTGCCTCCCTGATGGCCGGCGCTGTGTTTGTGGAATATGTCTTCGACTGGAAAGGGATCGGGATGGTGATGGTGACCGGACTTGAGAAATATGACCTCCCCGTGGTGATGGGGGTGGTACTTTTTATTTCGGTCATCCTGATCGTCATCAATATCCTGGTGGATATTTTCTATGCCGTGCTGGATCCACGGGTACGACTTTCCTGAAATTAAAGGGTGCTGGCAGCTTTTTCGGCCTTTTTCCGCAAGGTCTGGAAGGCAACTGTTATGTCCTCCTGGCTGAAGATGGAACTTCCGGCCACCAGCACATCGGCGCCGCTTTTTACAATGGCTTCCACCGTTTCGGGGTTTACCCCGCCATCGACTTCCAGAAAGATATCTTTCCCGGTTTTTTCGATCATCTTCTTCGCTTTCGCGATTTTATTCAACCCTTGCGGGATAAATTTCTGTCCCCCGAAACCCGGATTCACGGTCATGATCAGGATCAGATCGAGGTCCTCCATGACATTGTCCACCGAGGAAAGCGAGGTGGCAGGATTCAGCGAAACACCGGCTTTGAGGCCCAAACCGTGGATGGCCTGGATGGTGCGATGCAGATGGGTGCAGGCTTCCTGGTGCACGGTGAGGATCGTGGCGCCTGCCCGGGCATACTGTTCCACGTAAAGATCCGGTTTCTCAATCATCAGGTGCACATCCAGCGGCAATGCGGTGATGCGCTTTAAAGCAGCAACCATGTTGGGGCCGAAGGTCAGATTGGGAACAAAATGCCCGTCCATGACATCCACATGGATCATATCGGCACCTTGTTCGGCGATGCGCTTCACCTGCTCTTCGAGTTTCAGGAGATCAGCGGAAAGAATAGAAGGGGCAATTTTAATCCTGTTCATGATCGTAGATTTTAAGGTAAACGTTCTTGAATCCTTTTGGCCAGGTTTTCCGGCGTAAAGCCGAATTCACTTTCCAATACACCGGCAGGCGCCGAAGCACCGAAATGATCCAGGCCAAAACTCCAGCCCCGGCTCACATATTTTCCCCATCCGAAGGTGCTTCCGGCTTCTACGCTGATCCGGTAGGTAACTTCAGGAGGAAGGATTGTATTTTGATATTCGATACTTTGCTCTTCAAATAATTCCATGGAAGGCATGCTGACAACACGCACTTTTTTGGCCGGAATGAGGTCGGCTGCGGCCAGGGCAAGATGGACTTCCGATCCGGTGGCGATCAGGATCAGGTCCGGAATTTCCTGCTCACTACCGCGGACGATGTAAGCGCCTTTTCTGACTTTCTCATAAAGGTTCTCCGTTTCGAGAACGGGCAGCGACTGCCGTGTCAGCGCCAGGGAAACGGGGCGGTCCTGGATCTCATAAGCGATCTTCATCGCCATGGCCGTTTCGTTGGCGTCCGCAGGACGGAACAAGAGATGGTTGGGCATGGCACGCAGACTGCTCATCTGTTCTATGGGCTCGTGGGTGGGTCCGTCTTCCCCCACATAAAAGGAATCGTGGGTGTAAACATACAAAACGGGAAGCTTTTGCAGGGCCGACAACCGCATGGCCGGCCGGGCATAATCCGAGAAGACCAGAAAAGTGGCCCCGAAAGGCCGGAAACCGCCGTGTAAGGCCATGCCGTTCAACATTGTGGCCATGGGGAATTCCCGTACGGCAAAGCCAATGTTTCTTCCCTTCCGGTTGGTTTTGGAAAACTCTCCCACCAAATCGGCAAAAGGCTTGGTATTGTTCGAGGGTTCCAGATCGGCGGAACCACCGATGAGCGCCTGGGTTTGTTTTGCAAAAAGCGCCAGGGTTTTTCCAAATGCCGCCCGGGTGGCTTGATTTTCACCGCTTTTAAATATGGGAAGTTCAAAATTCGGCGTCAGTCGGTTATTTAGGATACCATCAAAACGGGTGGCAAAAGCGGCATCTTCCCCCGATTTGCGTTTGATTTCCTGATTCCATCGGGCGACAGCCTGACGTTTTGCTTCAAAATTGGACCTGAAATCAGCATAAACCTCATCGGGGACAAAAAAGAACTGATCGGAAGACAAACCGAGTTTTTCTTTTGTTGCAGCAATTTCTTCCGGTGCCAGCGGTGCGCCGTGGGTATGGTAATCGCCTTCCTGACTGGCGGTGCCTTTGGCCATTTTCGTGATCCCAATGATGAGGGAAGGCCTGTTTTTTTCAGCTTTGGCCGATTCCAGGGCCTGGTCGATCTGATTGAAATCATGCCCGTCAATTTGCTGCACCTGCCATCCGAGACCTTCGAAAACCCTGGCAAAATCCGTACTGTCTGCCCGGTCGGTGGTCCCTGAGATCTGGGCGTTGTTCTTATCATAAAAAACGATCAGTTTGCCCAGTCCGAGGTGTCCCGCGGTGGCCGCAGCACCCAGGGCGACGGGTTCCTGCAGATCGCCGTCGCCGGCCAGGGCAAAAGTATAATGATCGATGATTTCCTTTCCTAGCTGGGCGGCAAGAACCTCTTCGGCAATGGCCATTCCCACCGACATGCCAAAACCTTGTCCCAGCGGGCCGGTGGTGGCATCCACACCGGTTGTCAGCCCGTGTTCGGGATGCCCCGGTGTGAGGCTGTCCCATTGCCTGAACCTTTTCAGCTCCTCCATGTCGAGCCATCCCCGCAGGTGAAGCAAAGAATACAGAAGCATGCTCTCGTGGCCTGCAGAAAGCACAAAGCGGTCCCGGTTGATCCATTCGCTGTGGTCCGGATCAAAGTTCAAATGATACTTGAAAAGCACATAAGCCATATCGGTCGAGGACATGGCACCCCCCGGATGCCCGGAGTTGGCTTTTCGGGTTCCATCCATAATTAAACCGCGGATCACGGCGGTTGCTTTCTGATCAAGTTCGGAAAATGGTCGCATACTGTTTTCTAAGGATTAATGAATGAGCGATTAAGGTCAGTATTGATTGACGCGCCAAAAATACTATTTTTCGCTGGAATCAAAGGGGAAATCGATTTTGGTTGCCGGGTAATTTTATAATTTTGAAAAAATCTTTGTTTATGGATACCAAAGTCATACTGGTTACGGGTTCTACTGACGGGATTGGGAAACAAACCGCCATCGATCTGGCCCGCCTCGGCCACCGGGTGATCGTACACGGCCGAAACCTGGAAAAAAGCCATAAAGCAGCCGATGAAATACGGTCCCGTTCCGGAAACGGGGAAATAACCTCTGTTGCCGCCGATTTCACCGATCTGAAAGAGATCGCTGCCATGGCGCAGGATCTCCGCAACCGGTTTTCCAGACTCGATGTGTTGGTGAACAACGCCGGAATTTTTGAAAGCCGCCGGGTGATCTTAAAAAACGGTTTTGAAAAGACGTTCATGGTGAACCACCTGGCGATGTTTGCTTTAACGCTTCAGTTGCTGGATCTGATCCGCGAGACTCCCGGTGCACGGATTGTCAACGTCAGTTCCATGGCGCAATCCGGTAGCATGGACTTCGATAACCTGAACGGCGAAAAATATTTCGATCCTTACAATGCTTATGCTGTTTCCAAGCTGGAGAACGTCTTGTTTACCTATAAAATGGCCCGTTTTCTCAACGGTGGTCAGGTGACGGTAAATTGTCTCCATCCCGGTGTGATCGGAACCAAATTATTCCATGAAGGCTGGGGCGGTTTCGGGGGCGGCAGCCTGGAAAAGGGAGCTCAAACACCTGTATTTGCTGCAATTTCTCCTGAAATGGAAAATCAAACGGGATGCTATCTTGTAAACCAAAGACAGGCAAGATCTGCTGCCATCTCCTACGACCGGAAGATCCAGGACCGGCTGTGGGACCTGAGCCTAACCTTTTCGGGATTAAAAGCCCACTAATGGGAGAATTACCGGATCATAGTTTCGAAATCAGCTTCCGAAATAATGGGAATTCCCAGCTTTTCGGCGGTCTGGTTTTTGGACGGCCCCATCTTGCTTCCCGCCAACACGAAATCCGTTTTGGAAGAAATGGATGAAACGTTTCGGCCTCCGTTTTTCTCGATCAGCCTCTTTAACTCATCTCTGGAATACCGTTCGAAAACGCCGCTCACCACAAAGGCTTTGTTGTTAAGCTTTTGGGAAATGGGCCCTGCTTCGGCTTCCAACGCCATTTTCAGCCCATGGTCCTTTAAACGTCGGAGGATCTGAATATGCTTTTCCTGCCCGAAAAATTCGGTGACCGAAGCCGCAATTTTTTCTCCGATCTCCTCCACTTCGATCAACTGATCAAAGGAAGCCTGCATCAGGGAATCGATGTCTTTAAAATACCCTGCCAGTTTTTTGGCAACCGTTTCGCCCACAAAGCGGATGCCGATGGCATATAAAACCCTGGGGAAAGGGACCTCTTTGGAGGCCTCAATGCCTGAAATAATGTTCCGGGCGGTTTTTTCCTTGAAGCTCAGTTTTTTGACTTTTTTACCGTCTTCTGAAGCCATGCTTTTTTCCAGGCCGAAGATCTGATCATAGGTTAGATCATAGAGATCGGCGATGTTGGAGATCAGCCGGTGGTCGAAGAGCATTTCAATCTTTCCTTCCCCCAGGCTATTGATATCCATCGCTTTGCGCGAAATGAAATGCTCCAGTTTGCCTTTGATCTGGGGCGGACAGTTGTCTTCATTGGGGCAATAATGAGCCGCTTCACCTTCGGTTCGGATCAATGGGGTGCCACATTCAGGGCAGGTTTTGATGAATTCGGTGGGGCCCACACCGGCCGGTCGCAGCGCAAAATTAACACCAATGATTTTGGGGATGATCTCACCGCCTTTTTCCACGTAAACGGTATCGCCAACGCGCACGTCCAACTGTGCCATCACATCGGCATTGTGGAGACTGGCGCGCTTTACGGTGGTACCCGCCAGCAGGACCGGTTTCAGATTGGCCACCGGAGTGATGGCACCGGTTCTTCCTACCTGGTAAGCGATGGACTCCAGAACCGTCTCCACACGCTCGGCTTTGAACTTATACGCAATGGCCCAGCGCGGAGTTTTGGCGGTAAAACCCAGTTGTTGCTGGACCTGTACGTCATTCACCTTGATGACGATCCCGTCGATGTCGAAAGGTAGCTCGCGGCGACCCGCATCCCAGTCACGGATGAATTCAAAAACCTGGTCCAGATTCTTACAAACCGCAATATTGCTGGAGATCCTGATGCCGAGTTGCCGAACGAACTTCAGGCTGTCGTAATGGGT
>JBJKPL010000168.1:0-4501 GCA_046706345.1 Candidatus Sulfidibacterium sp. | reverse complement strand
ATCCTGGGGGGTATGATCACTGCCACCAATCGTTTTATCCACGACACCAGTTTATATTTTCTGCCAACCGCCGCCTACACGGGAGGCCTCGACTTCCGCAATTACTGGAAAGATCACGCCTACCGTTTTTCCGCCAAAGTCCTGGCGAGTTCGGTGGTTGGAAACACCCAGGCCATCACGGACCTGCAGGAAAACTCACGCCGTTATTACCAGCGACCCGGCGACGCAAGGCAGGTGGACAGTACCGCCCGGATGCTGCAAGGTACTTCGGCCAGTGTGGACTTTGCCAAAATTGGCGACGGACACTGGCGTTTTGGGGTGCAGTCGTATTTGAAAAGTCCCGGCCTGGCCCTCAACGATCAGGGTTACCTGCGTTCGACCGATGAGATCCAGGAATCTACCTGGGTTGAATACGACATCTGGGATCCTTTCGGCATTTTCAGATATGTGGGTTTCAATGCCAGCCAGTGGCGGGCGTGGGATTTTTCAGGAGAAAACAAGTATTCCGGGGCCAACCTCAACACCTGGGGACAGTTCAAGAACTTTTGGCATGCCCATGTGAACCTGACCCGTGAAGGCTATTCCCTGGACTGGAGTGAACTCCGGGGCGGACCGGCCATCCTGACCCCCGCCCAATGGCATTATTATGTCGGCATCAGCACCGACTCCCGGAAGAAGATCTACTTCAGCCTTTCGGCCAACAATCATATTGCCGATCAAAACGAAGGCAGTTCGCTGAGCCTGAACATGGGGATCTATTTCCAGCCTTTCAGCTTCCTGAAACTTTCACTGAACCCAGGATTCTCGCAATCCTCCAACGGGCTCATCTATGTAGACGACCAACAGATCGACAACAAGGATCTTTATATCGTCTCCAGCATCAACCAGCAACAGGTCTCGGCGAACATCCGCGTCAGCCTGTCCTTCAGTCCCGATCTGAGCCTGGAATACTGGGGGCAGCCTTTTCTTTTCTCGGCCGATTATTTCGGGTATAAAAAGGTCCAGAATCCGGGTCAGCGGGACTTCAGCAGTCAATTTTACAAATACAATCCGAATCAGTTGCAATACAATGCCGCATACAATCAGTATCTGATCCACGATCCTGCTTTTCCGGGATCCACCATTACCCTGGACAATCCCGATTTCAGTGTGGTGGAATTCCGTTCGAACATGGTATTGCGCTGGGAGTTTGTTCCGGGATCCACTTTGTTTATGGTTTGGGCTCAAAGCAACAGCGACTCCAACTCCCTGGGCGCTTTCAATTTCCGGAATAACCTCAACGACCTGGCCAACACAAAACCCACCAACATCTTCATGGTGAAATTCTCGTACCGGTTTAAGATGTAGTCTTTCGGCGTCAGGACGGATGGGTTGCACACCACCTGCAGGGCACCGGCCCGGAAAATATTGTTTGACAAACGCACTGTTTATTTTTACATTTGAGAAAATAAACAACAAATTTCATCAACCAAAAAGCTGTCTGTGTGAAAACAATCAAAAGGATCCTTCTGATTGCTGTAATCTTTATAATCGTTGCAATCGCTGCCCTGCTCAGTTATGTCAAATTCGCCCTGCCCAATGTGGGGGCCCCCGAGAACATCAAAATTGCCATCACACGGGAGCGGGTGGCCCGCGGCAAGTATCTGGCCAACAGTGTGTGCGCCTGCATGGATTGTCATTCCAGGAGAAACTGGAGTCAGTTTCCGGCACCGGTGGAACCGGGCACTTATGGTGGTGGCGGTGAAGAATTCGGCCATGCCATGGGATTTCCGGGCACCTATTATTCCAAAAACATTACGCCCTTCAATCTGAAGGGATGGACCGACGGTCAAATATTCCGCGCCATCACCTGCGGTGTGGATAAAGACGGCAAGGCCCTCTTCCCGGTGATGCCATATCCGAATTACGGTAGACTCGATCGGGAGGATATTTATTCTATCATCGCCTATATACGGACGCTGCCTGCTGTCGACAATCAGGTGAAACCGTCGAAATCCGATTTTCCCATGAACTTTATCATCAATCTGATACCACAGAAAGCCCATTTTTCTTCTATTCCCGATGCCAAAGATACGGTTGCCTACGGAAAATATCTGCTCACGGCCGCATCGTGCAACGACTGTCATACCATGCAGGTAAAGGGGAAACCGGTGGCCGGCATGACACTGGCAGGAGGATTTCAGTTCCGTTTGCCCACGGGGGGAACGGTTGTATCGGCCAACATTACACCCGATCGTGAAACCGGCATCGGAAAATGGACGGAGGAAATGTTTGTCAGGCAATTTAAACTCTATGCCGACAGCCACTTCAAACCTTATCCTATCCCAAAAGGATCTTTCAACACCGTCATGCCCTGGATGCTTTACGCGACGATGAAAACCAGCGATCTTCGGGCTATCTACACCTATTTGCGGACCGTGAAACCCGTCAAACACAAGGTGATGAAATTCATTCGGGATTAGGAAAACGGGGCTGATCTGTTTCCAAGCGCAGCATCCAGACGGACACATGCAGAAAACATACATTATTAATTTACTTGTTATCAACTAAATAAAGTAAAAACAGTATTGACTTTTCTGTTCTGATTTTGTAAATTTATACTGCAATTGAACTTAAAAAGAAGGGGCATGGTGGGCGGCACCCGGTATAAATTCTATTTTGACCCGGAAAAGCGGATCCTTTTCAAAAAGCATCTGGGGAATGTTACCATGGAGCAGATTTTCAGTTCCTGGGACGAGGCCATTCGTGACAACCTCATCCCCAGTGACACCAAAGGTTTCGTGGTGGACGTTCGCAAAGCGCACTATGGCATCGAACTGGCAAAAGTGAAAACCATCACCCGGTATTTCGATTCGCATCCCGATATTTTTTCCGGAAAAAAAATGGCCGTAGTGGTTACTTCTCCCGAAGAAATTGTCCTTCCGGTGTTGATCGAGTACACTCCCAAAAGTTATAGCTTAAAACCTTTTGCCACCGAAACTGCCGCGCTGATGTGGATCCTCCAAACTCCCTGACGCGTGGTTTTTCCATAGCGCTTCTTTTATCTGATTAACTTTGTCGGTCGCCCCGTTCAAAAGACGAGGCCTGAAAAATTCGTCCGGTTTTAAAATATCCCTTAAGCTCATCCGTCTATCCCATTAGAGGCTTATGAAAAAAACGAAAGAAGTATCCAGGTGGCGCAGGAAATGAATGTATCTGATATCGTCCGGCAGTATAAAAACCGGCTCACAGGATTCATCCGGAAACGCGTCGACAGAAGGGAAGATGCCGAGGATATCCTTCAGGAAGTTTTTTATCAGCTGGCAGAAGCCGACGGGTTGATGAAACCCATCGATCAGGTGGCAGGGTGGCTGTTTACCGTGGCCCGGAACCGGATCACCGACTGGTACAGGAAGAAAAAACCGGAAGCCCTGCCGGAACCGTATTCGGATGAAGGGGAAGAAAACGCGCTCGAAGATCTGGGTTCGTTGTTTATTGATGAGGAGAACACCCCCGAGACCGAATACCTTCGTTCCATGATCCTGGAGGAATTCGAGACCTCGCTGAGTGACCTGCCCCCCGAACAACGGCAAGCCTTTGAAATGAATGAGATCCAGGGGCTTCCCTTCAACAAGATCGCTGAGAAGACCGGAGTCCCTGTCAATACCCTGATCTCCAGAAAACGGTATGCCGTCCTGTATCTGCGCGAACGCCTCAGAATTTTATACGATGAATTACTAAACTTTTAAATTTAAATAGGATGAAAACAATGTCTCACATTGGAAGAAGAGTGCTGATCATTCCGCTTGTTTTTGCAGCCCTCATTTTATTCGGTGTCATTACCCTGTTGTTGTGGAATGCACTGATGCCCAGCATTTTTCATTTGCCGGTAATTAATTATTGGCAGGCCCTCGGGCTTCTGATCCTGGCACGTTTGTTCTTCGGGGGAAGCTGGATCCACCGCAATGCACGGTCACACGACCCGCGCTGGAATTACAAGATCCGGGATAAAGTTGCAAACATGACCCCGGAAGAACGGAAAGACTTTTTCGAGAAACTGCATAAATACCGCCATTTTGTGCACTATTACGATTCCGGGGAGAAGGAAGCCGCTCATGATCCCGGGGAAGGGTCGAAATAATGCGGAGTTAACTTAAATTAGGGCCAGCCAGTCCCATGGATGGGATCCGATGGAATATTTGCTCCAGTGCAGGTTTTGGCCATAAAAAAAACAAACATGAAGCTTGCTATCAATTCAAAAACAAAAATATTCACGACCCTAGCTTCGGCAGTTTTGGTGCTGGGGGTTCTTTTATGGGAACATTATCACGGAGGAGTGGTGGCACATCATCTTTTAGGTCATAAGAACCTGCCTAAGATATCAAACCTATGGGGAATGCTGACTTTCCCGGTAGCCACCTGGATAACCTTGTCCTTCGTTCAAAAAAATCAAAACACTTCCCGAAAGGAAAAACCAGGCTCAAAAATCATCGGTCGGGGTTTTCTGGGCGGGATTCTCTTT
>JBJKPL010000167.1:0-15165 GCA_046706345.1 Candidatus Sulfidibacterium sp. | reverse complement strand
TTTGCGCTGGCCAATCCAACTCCAGAGATTTCCTACGACCTGGCCATGCAAACCCGGTCTGACGTCCTCATGGCAACCGGACGTTCCGACTTCCCCAACCAGGTGAATAACGTTCTGGGATTCCCGTTCATTTTCCGGGGTGCGTTGGACGTGCGGGCTACCAAGATCAACGAAGAAATGAAACTGGCCGCTGCCAAAGCCCTGGCTGCCCTGGCCAAAGAACCGGTGCCGGACGAAGTGAATGTGGCTTACGGCATCAGCAACCTGAAATTCGGAAGAGATTACATCATTCCCAAACCCACTGACCCGAGGCTGATTGAAACCGTGGCTCCTGCCGTGGCCAAGGCCGCCATCGAATCGGGGGTAGCTCAACGGAAAATCGAAGATTGGGAAAAATACCGCGAAGAGCTGAGAAAAAGAATGGGGCTTTCCAACCCCCTGAAACGACAGGTGAGAGCTGTCTGCCGGAGAAATCCGAAACGTGTACTGTTGGCCGATGCCGAAAACTACAAAACACTGAAAGCAGCTGAAATCGTCGCCAACGAAAAACTGGCCATCCCCATCCTGTTGGGTAATGAATCCAAGATCAAGAAGATCATCGCCGAAAACGAACTGGAACTTGACGGCGTTCAGATCATCGATCCGAAATCTGACCACAACAAGGAAAAAATGAATGGTTATGTACAGCAACTTTTTAACAAAAGACAACGCCGCGGCATGACCTTCCGGGCTGCCAAAGAAAATATGAAACTGAACAGTTACATCAGCTGTATGCTCGTGGAAAACGGCGAAGCCGATGCCGTCCTTTCCGGTCTGACGCGGAATTATCCCGACACCATCAGGCCGGCATTGCAGGTGATCGGGAGAAAACCCGACGTCCAGATCGTGTCCGGTTTGTATATTGTGCTGACCGAAGAGGGCCCGTTGTTCCTGAGCGATTGTACGGTGAACAAGGAACCCACTGCCGACGAGTTGGTTCAGATCACCCTGCAGGCTGCCGACGTAGTGAAACGCTTCAATATGGAGCCCGTCATCGCCATGCTTTCCTATTCCAACTTCGGTTCCGTGGAAGCTTCGGAACCGATGAAAGTGCGTCAGGCGGTTCAGGAACTGCACAAAAACCATCCGCATCTTTGCGTGGATGGGGAGATCCAGGCCAACACCGCGCTGGATCAGGAACTGATGCAGGAAAACTTTCCGTTTTCCAAGATCCTGGGCAAAAATGTCAACACGCTGATCTTCCCGGATCTTTCTGCAGCCAACATAGCTTACAAACAGCTGCATAAAACGGGTGGTTTCGAGGTCATCGGCCCCATCCTGAACGGAATGAACAAACCGGTGCACATCCTCCAGATGGGAAGTAGTGTCAACGAGATCGTCAATATGATCCTGATTGCCGGAGCAGATGCTGCCCAGCAATAATTTTGCTTAAGTCTTACGAAGGCTGCCCGGAAATCCGGGCAGTCTTTTTTGTTTTCCTGAAGAATAATTCCGATAGCTGGCAAACAAAATTTTTATCGCTATTTTTGCGCAAAATTTTTGAAATGCACCAATATCTGAATCTGGGAATCGTCACCGTTCTCACTTTTCTTTTTAATATGCCCTGGGGCTACTGGCGGGCTTCGGTAAAGAAATTCTCCTGGAAATGGTTTCTGGCCGTTCACCTGCCCATTCCGTTCATCGTTTTCCTACGCTTTCATTTTCATTTGGGCTTTCAGCTGTATACCTACCCATTCCTGGTAGGCGCCTTCTTTTTAGGTCAGTTTGTAGGTGCCAAATTTTTCCTAAGAAGAAAGAGATCCAAAGTCCTGGCTGACTGATCCCGCATTTTTAAAGGAACGCTTTCTCCAATCTTCATCCGAAGGAAACGTGGTTTCTGCTTTTTGTTTCGCCGTCACCGGCGAAAATTTTTCTTTTCCCTCTGCGACGGAAATCCACTTCAGAAAAATATGCTGAAAGTGTGGTTTTAGCTTAAAAATCATCCCGCTACGTACAAAAACCTCATGAATTGTCTAACTTTGTAAAAAAGTTGCTTATGAGGAAATATTTACTCGGGCTTTTGCTGTTTTCATTCCTTTTTTCCTCGGCACAGGACACGCTCACTGTGCTGCAATACAACCTTTTAAACTACGGAAACTATACCAGTTACTGTACTTCGTCAAACAACAATGCGAAAGATAAGGACGGCTATATCCGTAGCATCGTCCGTTATGTAAATCCCGATATTTTTACTGTCTGTGAAATGTCCCGGGACACAGCCATGCACCGGCAGTTGTTAAATTCGGCGCTGGATACGCTAGGCATTACGAAATACCGGATGGCAGACTTTATCAGAGTAAATACCAGCTCCTACCTTGTGAATCTGCTTTTTTACAACTCTGAAAAGCTGGGTCTCGCCGGACACACCATTGCCCAAAGCTATGTCCGCGATGTGGACGTCTACAAGCTCTATTACAAGTCCAACAACTTGAATCAGGGCGATACGGCCTTTCTGTATTGCGTGGTGGCGCACCTGAAAGCCGGCAATACTTCCGGCGATGCGGACGAAAGGGCCACCATGGCTTCCAACACCATGAATTATCTGGCCGGTCACAATCCAGGCAACAACTATCTCCTGATGGGAGACTTCAACCTCTACACTGCCAGTGAAGCCGCTTTTCAGGATTTCATCAGTTATTCTGACCCATCGGTCCGTTTTTTCGACCCCATTGATCAGATCGGCGACTGGCACAACAACGCGGCCTATGCGGATTACCATACCCAAAGTACCCATGTCTCGTCATCAGGTTGTGCCTCCACGGGGGGACTGGATGACCGGTTTGATTTTATCCTGATCTCTGGCAATATCAAAAACAACCTTCAAAAGATCCATTATATTCCGGGAACCTATCACGCCGTGGGCCAGGACGGGCAGCATTTCAACAAGTCGCTGCTGGATGCTCCGACGGACAGCGCGGTTCCGTCAGATGTGCTGAATGCTTTGTATCAAAATTCGGATCACCTTCCGGTGACCCTGAAACTACAGGTGGACGAACCGCTGGGCATCATGGCCTGGGCCAATGTCGACTTTGACAATTTCCATTTTGTCAATCCCGTTGGAAATCGATTTGATTTCTCCGTCAGTTCGGAAAAAACGGCTCCCTTAAAAGTGGAGATTTTTTCCATCCTCGGACAACGCATGCTCGTGAAACAGTTTCAGACCAGCCATGGAACATCGCAATTTTCCCTGGATATGACCAACCTCCCCCGGGGGATGTACATTGTAAGATTTACGGATCAAAACCGGAATCTGACCTTTACCAGAAAGCTGCTGAAAAAATAATCCAAAAAAAGCAGACGCCATGGACGTCTGCTTTTTGCTATTCTCGAAGCGGATGTTAATCTTCTTCTTCTTCCAGTGATTCTTCGTACTCTTTCAGCAGTCGTTCCTGGACATCCATGGGCACCTGCTGGTACTGGTCGAATTTCATATTGAAGACCCCGCGGCCTGAAGTAATGGAACTCAGCGTTGTTGCATATTTGGAAAGCTCGGCTCCGGGTACTTTGGCCCGGATGGTCTGATTCTTTCCGGCGCTGTCCATCCCCATGATCATCCCGCGGCGCCCCTGAAGATCGGTCATCACCGACCCCATGGCATCTTCAGGTACCATCACCTCCACATCGTAGATGGGTTCCATGATCTTCGGACCGGCTTCTTTAAAGGCCTGGCTGAAGGCATTTCTTCCCGCCAGTTTAAAGGAAATTTCGTTCGAGTCTACCGGGTGCATTTTCCCATCGTAGATATAAACGACGATATCGCGGGCATAGGAACCGGTCAGCGGCCCCTCATTCATTCTTTCCATGATGCCTTTCAGGATGGCCGGCATGAAGCGGGCGTCGATCGACCCACCGACGATACAGTTGTGAAACACCAGTTTTCCGCCCCAGTTCAGATCATAAACTTCGGTACCCCGGACCGGGAAGTCAGTGGGTTGTTTGTAATTTTCCACATAAGGCTGGATCCGCAAATGCACTTCACCAAACTGTCCGGAACCGCCGGATTGTTTTTTATGACGATAACTGGCGTTGGCAATCTTGGTGATGGTTTCACGATAAGGCACCTTGGGCACACCGATTTCCACCTCCAGGTTGTTGGCCTTGTTCAGATACCATTTCACGGTATTGATATGGAATTCGCCCTGGCTCTTGACAAGCTGCTGCTTCAGCTCACGGGAATAAGAAACCCCGAGGCTTGGGTCGATACGGTGCAGTTCATTGAGGATGGCGCCCATTTTTTCATCATCGGCGGAGTTCACCGGCTTGATGGCGACGGTATACAAAGGATCCGGCATGGTCAGGGGGGCAAAACCACTGTCGACCTTCTTGGGATCCATCAGGGTGTCACCGGTAACCACATCTTTCAGCTTGATGGTGGTGGCGATATCACCGGCTTCCACTTCCTCCACCTTTTCACGGTTTTTACCGTTCAGCAGAAACAACTGCGTAATTCTTTGCTTATCGCGGGTACGGGCATCAATCAGGTCCATTCCTTCTTTGATCTTCCCACCATAGACCTTGAAAAAAGACACCTCACCCAGATGCTGTTCTATGGATGTTTTGAAAACGAACAGGGCGGCACTGTCTTTGGAATCACATTTAAACTCCAACCCATCCAAGGTTTTCCGTGCCGGCATGTCGGTGGGTGCGGGGCAGGATTTGCTAATAAAATCCAGGATCCTGGAAACGCCGATCCCGTGTTTGGCTGTTCCTACCATCACCGGGAAAATGGAACGGCTGATGAGTCCCAGACGAAGGCCCTCACGCATTTCCTCAATAGTTAGGGTGTCATTTTCAAAATATTTCTCCATGAGTTCTTCCGCTCCTTCGGCGGCATTTTCGATCAGCTTCAGATGCAGTTCGTTGGCACGGTCCTGCTCCGATGCAGGGATATCCGAAACCTCCGGTTCTCCGCCGCCGTTTTTGTATTTCAGCTGTTTCATCAAAACCAGGTCGATGATGGTGCTGAAATTTTCTCCTGCATCGACAGGATACTGAACCACCGTTACCTTATCTCCGAAATAATCGGTCAGGGAGGTGATGGTATCGTTAAAGTTTGCCATATGATGGTCAAGCTGATTCACCACAAAGACCACCGGACTTTCGGCAGCCACGGTCTGTCTCCAGGCGGTTTCGGTAGTCGCCTCAACCCCGGCCTGTCCGTTGACCAGCAACAAGGCGGTATCAGCAACAGTGAGCGCAGCAATGGTCTCCCCTACATAATCGGCAAAACCGGGAACATCAATTACATTGATCTTCTTGTCGTTGTAAATCGTATGCATTAAGGAAGAATGAACGGAATGTTCTCTTTCCTGCTCAATGGGTCTGTAATCGGAAACCGTGTTTTTATCTTCTACTGATCCTTTTCGGGTGATGATCTTTCCCTCGAGCAACATCGCTTCCGCCAGGGTTGTTTTACCCGATTTAGCTCCTCCGATAAGCGCTACATTCCTGATTTCACTAGCTTGATATACCTTCATATGCTATAAATTTTTTGACATTAAAAACTCTTACGAAAAAGATTCATATCTTTCTATAAGATTGATTTTAAATAAGTTGAAAATGATACGTAAAAAATAATTTTCGCACTAAAAGCGAGCGATCGCAAATGTAGTAAAAAACAATGATTTTTAAAATTCAGGAAGTTATTTAGAAAGATTAAAAGCCTAACCGTCTTCTTATTGCCCTGAATCCCCTGATATTTACAGGCTGGGAAAGGGATCTCCGCCCGCTCGCATTCAAGCATTCATCGGCCTTTCCCGTTTCCCTGGAGAGGCTTCACGATCCCGCTGCCAATAGTCCGGGATAACCCCTCTAATATTAAAAAATCAAAAATATATTTTATTAACTTGCTTATTGTTAATTAATATCGTATCTTTAGCACCTATTTTTGGGTACATTGTATCTTTGAAATCGGTAGGTAGTATAACTAATTATTGGGAGGAAGGTCCATTTTCGAGTTTGATTCTGTGGACGTTATGGACAAATGGAAAAACTGCAACTACCTTCTAATGAATTTTTTATAAAAAATTTGTTTAAACATAATGCGTTATGTTATGGGGTGATCAACCTAATTTAAATGAAAAAGCTAACGAATGAGAAAACTATACTATTTAGTAATATTGTACCTATTTACTGCTATCATTTATGGTCTGCCGGCGTTGCAGGCTCAGAATGCAGTTGAAAACCGAAGTGGAAATCTCAAACTGGATCCCGTATCCATCTCTCTTCCGGTGCATTTTATGCAGCGGCTCAATTTGGCGTTGATCGCCACGCAGCAACCCGCCTTAAAAAGCTCCAACATTCAAAACACACAAATCGATACGGCCCTGGTTACTTCTGTTTTGAACAGCCCGGAAAGGTATGTTTATTTCTACAACACCACGGGCAATCGCAGTGTTACCCAAACCGAACTCAAGAAAAACGGAGTTTGGATTAAGTCATCCATGGACACCCTCACCTACGATACGGAAGGGAACCTCTTATCCGACAGCTGGCGCAATTGGGTCAGCGGGAAATGGCAAAATACTACCCGGAAAATCTATTCTTACAATTCGCAAAGCAAGTTGCTTTCTGCCAAAGCCCAGATCTGGCAAAGCGGAACCTGGGTGAACAGCGACAGCAGTTATTACAACTACAATGCTGACGGTACCAAAGCAGCCTATTACGAAACCAAATGGAACGGAAGTGGCTGGGCTACTACTGCCTATGAAATCTACGCCTACGATTCCGTTCCGCAGCTGACCACAACTTATCGTTATATCTGGAACGACACGACCTGGGATTACCAGCAGAAATATTCCTTCACCTACGATTCTGCCGGAAATGTGACCACCAGCACCATCGAAAACGGCAGCCGGCAGCAATGGACCAATTATTATATGGAAAGCTACTCCTATGATGCCAACCGGAATGAGCTTGGTTACGTGGGGAAATTCTGGAAGGATACTTCCTGGGTGAATTCCGAAAAATATACATACACCTATAATGCTTCCAATCAAATGACCGGCGGCGTCGGAGAAACCTGGAGCAACAATGCCTGGGTTAACAGTGAAAAAGCACAGTATTTTCATGACCAGTACGGCGGCATTGCCTCCGCAGAGAATTTCATTTGGAAAAATACCGCCTGGGCAGACACAACTCTGTATCAGTATGTTTTTGACCAGCAAGGTGATGCCACGACCGGGGATTTCTTCACCTGGGATGGGCAGGCCTGGAGTCAGAATCAGGACGGGGTACTTCAGATCTCCTATAATTACAATCTGGATCATGCCTTTTTCACTGGCTATCATGTGGATGCCTTCTACGCCAAATCGCTCACAGAAGGTATTCAGGAGCTGAAGGACGTTACCGGTTTGAGCTGCGGACCCAATCCGGCACGTGGCACAACCGACCTGATCTTTCATTTAAAAAATAATGCACAGCTTAATATATATTTATACAGTCTGGATGGCGAAAGAATTCAAACCATCTATGAAGGAACACTAAACCAGGGAGAACACAGATTTAAGATCAACATGCAAAATTTATCCAACGGCCTGTATTTTGCCCTGCTTGCATCCGGAAACGGAACAAAAACCATTAAAATAGTGCACATGCATTAGCCCGAAATTTCAGGTAGAATGCATAAAATGGGAATATTAAAAGAAAAAAAACAAAACAAAATATCATGAAAAAGCTTCTTTACTCTCTTAGCTCGATGTTGTTGGGGATTTTTCTTCTCTCAACAACCTCGGTGGTGATGGGTCAGACGCCTTCGATCTCAGTGGTTCAGCCAAACGGCGGAGAAGCCTGGGTCGTAGGAACTTCCCATCTGATTTCATGGAACGATAATCTTTCCAAACCGGTGATGATCGTTCTGAGTACCGATGGCGGGCTTAACTACAGTGATACACTGACACATTCGGTTTCCGGTACGACGTGGGGATGGGATATCCCGACCACTCAGGATACCTCAAGCCAGTGTATGATAAAAATTGTCAGCACCACCACCAGCAGCATTTACGCCACCAGTGATGCGTTCTTTGCCCTCAAGGCCACGCAACCTGCCGACTCGAATGCCATCATCCAGCCCAACGGAGGTGAAAAATGGGCCGTGGGAACCAGCCATCTGATTTCATGGACCAATTACGTTTCCAAGGCGGCCGTCCAACTTAGTATTGACGGTGGAAAAACATATACCACTCTTACCGGGGCTGACTCCATATCGGGGTCCACGTTCACATGGAATATCCCGACCTCACAAACAACGTCGGATTCCTGCCTGATCAAACTGGTGGAAATTCATGACACGAGTGTTCCTGTTCAAAGTGATTCTCTCTTCTCCATTGTAGCGACACCATCTACAGGATCCATTCGGTTATTGCAGCCCAGCGATACCGGTATTAGCTGGAAGAGAGGAACCGAACACCTGATTTCCTGGTCGGATAACTTCAAGGATTCTGTGAAGATTGTTCTGCTCCATAACGGAACACCCTACAGCGTTCTTTCAACCAATGCCTATGGTAGCGGATACGCTTGGACGATTTCCGATACCGTCAAGGGGGATTCCACTTACAAAATTGCGGTTTACAACGCGGTGAACAACGCCATTGGCGATACAAGCAACAACAAGTTCACCATTGACACCACGGCAGGAGGCGGCAGTACCGCTGCCAAGACCATAACCCTTGTGCAACCCGACACCACCGCAGTAAACTGGGCCTGGAATACCTACCACTTAATTTCATGGTATGATAATTTTTCAGATCCCGTCAAGGTTGAGTTGTTGATCAACAAAAATTATTACATCACCCTTGCAGCGAATGTCACGGGCAATGGTTACACCTGGTCCATTCCCAATACCATCCCGGTAGGCTCCAATTACAAAATCAAGGTTGCAAATGCCAACGACACCACGGTATCCGATACAAGCAGTGTGACCTTTTCGGTCCTGGCCACCCCGTTGGGTAGTAAGATCAAACTGGTTCAGCCCAATGGCGGAGAACAGTGGGCCCGGGGAGAAGAGCATTTGATCTCCTGGTACAGTAATTTTTCCGATTCAGTAAAAGTGGAGCTTTGGAAAGGCGGCCTATTTTATTCGGTACTTGATTCGAGAAATGCCGACAATGGGTATGGATGGACCATTCCCAACACCTTACCCGCAGACACAGACTACCGTGTCAGAGTGCTTAATGCGGTTGATTCCACCGTTTACGATGAAAGTGATTCATCCTTTGCCATTCTGGCACATAAGCTGGGCGACACCATTACCCTGGCCCAACCGAATGGAGGGGAACAATGGGCGCTGGGAGAAGAACATCTGATCTCCTGGTATAGCAATTTTAAAAGCCCTGTAAAAGTTGAACTATATTATCAAGGTGCATTCCAGACTGTCCTGGATTCAAGCAATACCGAAAACAGATATGTTTGGACCGTGCCGAGTAATATGACACCGGATACAGGTTATCGGGTTAAAGTGCTCAACGTAAACGACACGACCATTAATGACGTGAGTGATTCCTCCTTCACCATCCTGGCACACAAACTGGGTGAAAGCATCACCCTGGTTCAGCCCATTGGAGGTGAAAAGTGGGTTCTGGGAACCGAACATCTGATCTCCTGGCTCGACAACTTTGATAATCCCGTAAAAGTCGAGCTCTATAAAGATGGTTCTTTCCTGACTGTACTCGACTCCAGTAATTCGGGGAACAGTTATACCTGGAAGATTTCTTCTGCCCTGACTGCCGACACCGGATACAGGATCAAAATCCTGAATACGGCCGACACAACCATAACGGCTGAAAGCGATTCTTCTTTCACCTTGTTGAAACATGCGTTGAATGAAAAGATCGTTTTGGTACAGCCCAACGGAGGGGAATCCTGGGCACGCAATACCGAACATTTGATTTCGTGGTACTCCGATTTCCCGGATCCCATTAGAGTCGAACTTTACAAAAATAATACGTTCCTGACCGTGCTGGATTCCAGCAATACGGAAAATCGCCTTGCCTGGAAGGTTCCGAATGACCTTGCCGCAGATACCGGGTATCGGATCAAAGTTTTCAATACTGCCGATACAACCGTCGCTGACTCGAGTGATTCGTCCTTCACGGTGCTGGTTCATCCCGCTGAAACCATGACCGTGGTACAGCCCAACGGCGGAGAAGTCTGGGCCCGGGGAACGGCACATCTGGTTTCGTGGTCTGCCAACTTCCAGGATACGGCGAAAGTGGAACTCTATCGCAACAAGGTACTTTATGCCATTCTGGATACAGCCGCCACGGACAACCGTTACGTCTGGACAATTTCCAATTCGATTCCGCTGGATTCTACCTATACCATTAAGATCCTGAATAAAGCAGATACAACGGTTGGAGATGTCAGTGATACAACGTTCTCGGTCGTTGCCTTTGTGCCGGGAGGTGAGGTTAAGGTGATTCAGCCGAATTTGCCGGGAACTCAATGGGCCCGCGGAACCGCACACCTTATTTCCTGGACTGACAATGTCAAAGAACCGGTCGACATTTATCTGATTGACACAGCAGCGGTTTCACCATTAGACACCACACTGATCGCCTCGAATGTGGACGGAAGCACCTACACCTGGGATATTCCGAAAACACAGACATTAAGCACCGGTTATAAAGTTAAGGTATCAAGCAGCCTTCAGAAAGATGTCTTTGATGTGAGCGATACTACCTTCTCGATCGTTGCGTATGTACCGGGAGGTGAAATTAAGGTCCTGCAACCTAACAGAGGTGAAAAATGGCAGTTAGGTTCCGCTCACCTGATCTCCTGGACGGATAATCTGACAGAATCCGTGAACATCTTCCTGATCGATACGATTACAGCGGATACAACAGCGATTGCGTCTAATGTGGACGGAAGTACTTATGCATGGACCATTTCGGATACTTTGACAGCCGGAAGCGGCTATAAGATCAAAGTGGCCAGCTCCCTGCAGAAGAATATCAGTGACGTAAGTGACTCCACATTCTCACTGACAAAATACGCATCGGGACACACCATTACTCTGATTCAGCCCAATGGCGGCGATTACTGGACACCGAAAAGCACCAATTTGATTTCCTGGTCATCGAATTTTGTTGATACGGTTAAGATTGAACTCTATCATGCAAATACCTTATATGCAGTGTTGGATTCCAACGTAACCGAAAATCGTTATGCCTGGACCGTTTCAGACACAATACCTTATGATTCCACTTACAAGATCAAGATCCTGAACATGTCCGATTCCACCATCGCAGATGAAAGCGACACGACTTTCTCCATCACCAATGCACCTCCGGGAGGAGAAATTACCGTGAACCAGCCCAACGGCGGGGAAACCTGGTATCAGGGCCAGCAATACCTGATCTCCTGGGATGGAAACCTGGCACAACTCAATGGTGACAACTATGACATCCTCCTGGTGCATTATGATTATACTACCGGCCTCCCGGATCAGGTGGATACACTGGTAAAAAATCAAGCACCCAGTACCTATACCTGGACTGTCCCGGCGGGTCAGTTAGCGGATACAACCTACAGAATTAAGATCATTGGTCATATTCTGACGGGAGTAGCTGACTCCAGTGACAGTTACTTTACCATCGCTGCCCCGGCCAAGGTTGCCCCGATGGGAGTGAGCATCTATCCGAATCCAAGTACGGACTTTGTGACCTTCCAGGCGCCTAAGACCAGCAGTAACTTCAACTATCTTGTTACGGTTTACAACCGTTACGGGACGCGCATCTGGAAGGGCTTCCTGAACACTGCCAATTCCAATGATCTGAGGTTTACTACCTATGATCTGCCCAATGGCATTTACTTTGTGACCTTATCAGGAGGACCCAGACCGCTATCGCAGATCTTTATTGTTCAACATTAACCAATTAAAACAAGCTTTTTCATAAAAAGAGAAAGGCAGGCTGAATCAGCCTGCCTTTCTTATTTCCTGATGTTCTGGAATCTTAATGGATCAGAGTCCTGATCTGATCCCATTTCTCTTCGCCAAACTTGGCTCCCATCACCTCGATGACGGTCCCCGCGAGCAAGGAACCAATGTAACCGGCTTTTTCAAAACCCAGGTTGTTCACCCAACCGTAAAGAAATCCGGAGGCATAAAGGTCGCCGGCCCCCGTCGTATCAATGGGATTTGCCTTGATCGGTTCTACCACGATAATTTTATCATTCTGTTTGACATAAGATCCTTTGCTTCCCACTTTAACCACGGCAATGTCGGTCAGACCCGCAAGGTCTTCCAGGGCCTGTAAAGGATCCGAACCCGAAAAAGCCTTGGCTTCTTCTTCGTTGGCAAAAACAATATCCACATATTTTGTCACCATATTCCGGAGAAACTCCAGGTTTTCTTCCACCACGTTATAGCTGGCCAGATCCAGGGATATCTGCAGTCCATTTTCCTTTCCCAATCGCAGAATGGTTTCCAGCAGCTCATGATTTTGTACCAGGTAGCCTTCCACATGGAGCAGATCATACCCATGAAAGTGTTCGGGTTTCAGCTGCGAAGCGGACAGATCCAGGGCAGCGCCCAAAAAAGTGCCGAAAGTGCGTTCCCCGTCTTTCGAGATCATGCCATTGGCAATCCCGGAAGGCGAGTCCGTATGGAAGAGCACCGGCCGGATGTTGCTGTTTTTCAGATCTTCTTCAAAAAAATTTCCCGTTTCATCTTTTCCCACCGAACCGATGAAGGCAGTCTCCATGCCCAGTTTTGCCAGTCCGTGTATGGTATTGGCAGCAGAACCGCCTGAAGCTCTTTGTTTGGATAAGTCTTTACTTTTTTCCTGAATTTGCGCGGCCCTTTGGGCATCTACCAGCTGCATACTCCCTTTGGGGAGATCCAGTTCTGACAACAGGTCATCATTTTCAAGTTGGGTTAATACATCTACGAGTGCATTTCCAATTCCGATAATTTTCATGAAGGGTTTATTTAAAATTTTTGCAAATGTCTTAAAATTTATTGGATTATCACCTTCGCCACCGCCGCCTTCGATTGTCCGATCAGGCAGACAAAATAAATTCCGGTTTTGAGTTGGGAAAGATCCAGCGAAATTTGTGGACCGGGCCTCCTTTTTTGTGAGACTTTTTGAAAAATTTCCTTTCCCGAAAGATCAAAAACCCGGAGGGAAACCGGTGTTCCCGACCACGGACATTCCATGGAAAACCTGCCCCTGTTGGGATTTGGAAACGCAGTTACCCTTTGGATCCTGTTTTCCGGTATGCCGGTAAGCTGGCCCATGCGCAGGATGGCGGCTCCCACGCTGATGCAATTGTCCGTTAACCCTTCCACCCGGATGGTGTCGTTGCCCTGATACGCTTCATTGTAGCTTACCCGGATCTTCCGGGTAGTATCCCCGGTAGTCCAGTAGTAATGCACAAAACCCGGTCCGGCATCGTAGTCGACAAAACCGCCGGTATTCAAACTGGTATCGGCAGGCAGCAGGTTGATTTTCGGGACCGCTTGCGAAACCAGGGTCGTCCGGACCTTGGCGGCAGTGCATCCTTCCGGTGAAGTATAGATATAAGTGATCTTATGTCTTCCTGAGCCGGCCTCTGCAGGGGAAAAGACGGCATTTTCAAGCCCCTCGCCTGAAAAAACACCCCCTGCGGGGTTTCCCTTTAATGTCACGGGCAGATCATTCATGCAATAAAACGACAACAACCCCGAAAAATCCACGCTGGGTTTAAGATAAGGTACCAACTTCACACTGTCGCGGGAAGAACAACCCAAAATATTCCATCCGGTCAGCACCACATTTGTGGCACTGTCGAGGGTAATCAGCAGGGTTAGACCGGTGCTGTCCATGGGATACCAGTGATAGGCATCCGCCCCCGACGCTTTTAGGGTGATCAACGTTCCCTGGCAAACCCTGGTGGTGTCAAACAGGATCCTTGTATCCGGGATTGCAATCGGATCAATTTCCACACTGTCTTCTGACATGCAGCCTTCCAAACTCTTTCCCCTTACCCTGATTTTCATCGTATCGGTCACAGTCAACGGCAAAACAGATCCGGTCTCTGATCCGGGTGACCAGAAATAAGTATACGCACCCGATGCCTTCAGGATCATGCGGGTTCCCAAACAGACTTTATTGGTATCATAAAGGATCTTCGTTTCGGGGATCTTTATGGGATAGATCCCAAGGCTGTCCTGCGACTTACATCCGTTTTCCCCGATTCCGGTCAGCCGGATGAGGGTGGTATCGGTCACAAAAAAAGACAAAGTTCGGGACGTATCTGCTTGCGGGTACCAGGAATAAGACGTTGCTCCGGAACCTTCTAATGTTACCGAAGTCCCCTTGCAAACAGGGTTGGCGGAACATAAAATCTTTGTTTCCGGAAGAGAAAGCGGATAAAAAGTCACGCTGTCCCGGGCAATACATCCCTGATCAGAGATCCCGATCAGGTGCTCCTCCAGGGTATCCTCCAGACGGTATCTTAAAGAGGATGTGGCCAAATCCTGTGGAAGCCAGCGGTAAGCCGACGCACCGGAAGCGGATAAAATCAACATCGTGCCTTTGCAAATGCGATTTGTGTCATACAGGATTCGTGTGTGGGGCAACGGATGAACCGTCACTGAAGCAGAGTCGAAGGCAGTGCAGCCTGCCGTGTTCCAGGTTTTCACCCGGTAACGCGACGTTTCTTCGGGCTTCACAGTAATGTGACTCTTCACGGAAAACGGAACGGTATCATCAAACCACTGAAAAAAGTTCCCGCCTGAAACCTTCAGGCTAGCGCTGTCGCCGAGGCAAACCGCCGTATCGCTGCTGATCAGGGTCTGAGGCCTTGCGGCGACAAGGACATAAATACTATCCCAGGCAGAACAACCGTAGTGATTGCACGCTTTGACAAACACTTGCTGAGATTGGGTGGGCGCTATTTTCAGGAACCCGGAATCTGAACGAACTTCCTGGTAGCCCCAGGACCAATAAACGCTTTGTGTATTGGACAGGACCCGCAAAAGGACGGTATCCCCATTGCAGGAAAGCACAGAATCCTGCAGTGCTTGGACCGAGGGAACGGAATCTTCAGGAGGCAGCGTCACCCGAACGGAATCTCTCGCCGAGCAACCGGCAGAATTGGTGACCGTCAGCTTAAGGTTATAAATTGTATCCCATTGGGTTGTCA
>JBJKPL010000166.1:0-10006 GCA_046706345.1 Candidatus Sulfidibacterium sp. | reverse complement strand
CTAACGATAAACCCTGGAGGCGCGGTTGGGGTTGTCACCCTTGTCTCTTCCGAGGTAGGGCTGGATACAACGGAATCCGATGTAGGATTTGGCCGTATCCTGATATTCCCAGGTGCGGGTGGTCACCCTTAGATAATAAGCAATATCTTTCCATGAACCCCCGCGGATGACTTTCCGTTTCATCACCGGCGGATCACTGGGTTTGGCGTTGTAAGTGTAGTCGGGATCCATATCCCAGGTAACATTGTAAGAAGAAGGATCGTAGGCGCTGCCGGTCCATTCGGCAACATTGCCGGCCATATCATACAAATCGAAACCGTTGGGCGGATAATGGCCCACAATAACGGTCCGTAAGCCACCGTCGGCCACATAATTGCCACGTAAGGGCTTGAAGTTGGCCAGGAAGCATCCCTTGGCATTCCGCGTATACGGCCCTCCCCAGGGATAAGGACTCAACTGGTTGCCCCCTCGGGCAGCCCATTCCCATTCAGCTTCGGTGGGAAGCCGGAACTCTGAAAACGTCACCCCTTTCTTTCGATTCTCTGAATTGTTCAGCAATTGCGTCCGCCAGATGCAGAACGCCCGGGCCTGTTCCCAGGTGACACCGACAACAGGATAATGATCATAGGCGGGATGCCAGAAATAATTCTCCGTCATCGGATCGTTGAAAGAGTATGGATAATCGGAAATCCAACACAGCGTATCGGGATAGACATTGATTGTCGCATGGTGTACAAAGACCGACCGGTCGCGGAAACCCTGCGGGCGGTTGGCAAAACTGGCGTTTTTCGGATCGCCGGGCTGGCTGAAGTCTTTCCGTGCTGCAGCCTGAAGGTCGACCCAATAGTAGGTGTACATCAATTTCCGGGTATCAATTTGCTTGTTTCGGAAATATCTTTCTTTTTCAGGCAGATACATCTGGTTCAAAGCCTCACGGACATTTTGATCCTTGCTGCTCCAGTCGATTTTGGTCTTCCAGTTCAGGAGGGGCGGATCATAGGTCTCCCCGGTTTTTTTGTTTTGTTCGATGAGATATTTTGCCGGGGTCACCTGTCCCAGAATGGTCCGTGCAATGGAATCCCGGACCCAGTAAACAAATTGTCTGTATTCATCATTGGTAATTTCGGTCTGATCCATATAAAAAGCGGATACCGAAACGGTTTTGGGTTGAATCAGATGTCCGTTGGTAATATCTTCTGCCCCCGCGCCCATGGTAAAACTCCCCTGAGGAATGAACACCATTCCGTAAGGGTCGGGCTGGTAGAAAGGTCTGGAATGTTTCCTGGTACCTACCAGTTCCCCCGTTCCCGTATTGCTACAGCTTGCCAGAAAAACCACTGCAAGCAGGTATAACAACCCTCTTAATTTCATTTGTACAGTTTTTATATCCTTAAGAAAATATTTCTTTTCACTCTGTTTCCCCGCTACAAATAACGTGTATTTTTATAACGGGTCTTTGTTTTTTCCGTTTTAATTTTAAAACAGTAACTCACCGTGATCTCGTGACTTCCTGCCAGCCCCACCGGCAAGGTGGGAAGGTCGTAGGAGTAGCCTACCCGGATCCCGTCAATAAGAACGCCCACTAAAAAACCTACCGATTCCTGGAACCGATAGTTGATTCCCCCCCAAATCTTGCTATTGTAAGTAACGGATGTGGACAGGTTATATTGTGTGGATGCTAAATCCGTCTGTATCAGCAAAGAGGGCGTAACAAGGTATTTGGGATGGTTCCGCAAAACAAAACCATAACCTGCAGTCAGATATAGGGTCCTGTCGGTGCGGTAATAAACGGCCGTTCCCGAAGTACTCAGGTTTTTCCCTTTGTTTTCCAGGAGATTGGTCCCGGAAAGGCCTATAAATAGGTGGTTGTTGCCTTGATAATAGATCCCCAGGTTTGCATCCGTCAGCATGTCGGCCTGTTTGTTTCCCAACAGGGCCGGGTCGTTGGACTGAACCGGACTGAATTTGGTGAAATCCAGGGTCCGGTTGGTGAAGTTGACGCCGGCACCCATTCCCAAGATCCCCGATTCAAGCGTCAGGTGGTAGCTGTAGGCGATCTGCAGGGCGATGTCATTCTGAAAACCGATCTGATCCTGGAGAATAGAAAGGCCGATACCTCCGCCAAGCAGCGGGACCGGGGCGTCCAAACTAATCAGTAAATCCTTGGGGGCGACACTGTTCCCGCTGGCATCCTTAAAGCCAACCCATTGCTGACGGGCAATCCCGGTAGCACAAATTCCCTTTCCCATCCCCGCGTAACCTGCATTAATCAACATAGATGAGGCGCTGTACTGTGTAAATACAGGGGCTTGTTGGCCGTATACCGTCACGCTTAAAAACAATTCTCCCAATAACATAAGATATTTTATCCTGTTCAGCTGATTCAATTTGTTTAGGCGTTTAGGCATGCTAAATTAAAAAAAATATGAGTGATACGACGGATTTTGTATTTTCCTGAAGCCCCTTCGCTGCAATCTGGTATTTGTTGTTCAGTGTTAATAGCTTTCCAGGAAACTTTTTTGCTTGGTCAGCTTGAAATCTTTCAGCATACTGGCTTTGATCTGGATGGTGAAATTCCAGCTTTTTCTGGGACCGATGGGGATCCAGGAAAAACTCATTTCCCAGCAATGCAGATTTCTGTAGATGTTTACCGAGGTAAACGACAGCTGGTGGTTGGTAAAATCCCATCCCGAATTGAACGAAAATTTCCAGTTTTTTGTCAGGCTGACCTGACCACTGAAACCTAACGTTTGAACCAGGGTTTTATTGGAGGAATAGATGAAATTGGTAAAATTTCGGATATTCGAATAAGTGAACTGATAGTTCAGGTTCATCGACCACGGCACTTTCCAGTCCAGTTGCTGTGCTACACCGGTCTGCATGTTGGGCGGCACTTGCTCCGGGGGTGGGGTTACGGCGGTAGAATCCTGACTGGCTCCCTGCTGGGAGGATCCCTTCGTTTTGTTTTTGTGGAAGGTGTCCTGGCTGAGATGAAAATTGAAGCTCAGATTCCAGGCCGAATTTTTCCAACGGAAAAATTTACGGTGGACCTGCCACATGGTTTTGTTGATGTCGCGGCCCAGCGAATCGGTGGCATAGGGATCGATGATGCCGTTGAACTGGATGTTCAGCCCTTTCCACAACGTCGTTCTTCCCGTCAGGGAAATAGGGGACATCCTCACCGAGTCGGCGGCCAGGTTGTAATTCCCCGAAATGGTGAAGTTCTCTATGAGCGGGATCTTTTTTAATCCGGTGACGGTGTCTTTCTTTGAAGGAACCTTGATCTCCAGGCTGTTGGATAGCGAAAATGTGATGCTCCCCTGTTTTTGCATGGGGTTCGCCCCCCACAGAAAACCACTGTATTTCGAATAGGTGATCGAGCGCCCGGTGGAGTCGGTGTACCGGCCCGTATACCGCCAGAAGCTGTTGGAGAAATCCGGAGTGTAGGAAAATCCTACGGAGGGCGTCATCACATGGCGGATGGCGCGGATGGGTCCTTTCTTGAATTTTACCATACCGAAAACCTTGGTCGAAAGGCTGCTGCTGAGGGTAAAATCCATTTCGTTATTCAGACCCGGAATGGTATCCGTTTTGGCATAGCTGGGATAGGGCACTCCGTTGATCACCGCGGAATCGTTCACCCAATAGGTTCTCAGACTGCTGGTATAGACCCGGTCGGTGATATTGATGCTGTTACTTAAGGTGAAATATTTCAGCACTTTCAACGGCAATGCGATCGGGATCCGCTGGACAATGCCGTTTTGCATGTCACGCAACGACTGATTGGTAAAGAGCGTCGAGTCGGTGGCATTGATGGAATTTTCAAGCTGCATGTTGTAGGATATGCTCAACCCGTCCAACAGGCTTTTTTTTACGCTGTTCTCCCTCCGGAAAGGATAGAAGGTATTCACGTTAAAAGTGATGTCAGGCAGCGCCAGCTGCACACCATGTGTATTCGTGTTTTGGGTATACGTGGAGGCGGCGGTGAGCTGGATGTTGTTGCCCCAGTTTTTTTGATAGGAAATGCTGGAGGAGAAGGTATTCGAGAGGTAGGTATCCGAGGAAACGGCGGTATATTTCACGTAATTGCTGCTGTAAATGTTCACGCTGGCGGAGAAGGAACTGTTGGGCCGGGCTTTGGGATCCTGCTGGTGCGACCACTGGATGTGAAAGTCGTGCGAATTCTGATAATCGGGCGACCCCTTGGTGCTGATGATGTTCTGTGCCAGCCCCAGCGAAAAGTTGCCACTGTATTTGTAGCGGTTTTTATAAGTGAAAACGGGTGAGATGGCCCAGCTACCGCCGGTATAGATGTTTCCGGTCACTTTCAGCGTCATCTTATCGTTGATGTTCCAAAAATAGCCGCCACCCTGAAGATAAAAACCCTGACTGGTGGATTCCCCGTACGAGGGGAGGATCAGTCCGGAAGTTCGTTTGGGGTTGTTGGGAAAGATCCCGAAAGGCAAGGCCAACGGCAGCGGAATGCCTTCTACTTCCATATATACGGGTCCGGTAATGATCAGTTTGCCCGGGATCACCCGTGCTTTGTAAAAACGGAAAGCATAATGGGGATCGGGCAGGTCGCAGGTGGTGAATTCGCCGTTTTTTACATTGATGCTGTTGTCGGGCATGCGCTTGACCTCTTTACCATGCAGATAGCCTTCGCTTTGTTTGGTGGCCACATCATGAATGATCCCCTTGCGGGTGACAAAATCGTAACGGATGGTCTGGGCATCGAAAACTTCATCTCCCTGCTTGAATTCAGGGATTCCCCGGACTTTTCCCGTTGAATCGGGCAGGCCTTTGGCAAAGACCGTATTGGTGTTAAAATCCACCGCAATATAAGCCGCTTTTAAGTCCATGTTTCCATAACTGATCTCGGCATTTCCATACAGATACACTTTTTTGTTTTTCAGGTCCTGTACGATGGAATCGTCGGCGTGCCTGACGAGATCGAATTCCAGTCGTAACGCCTGGGTGGTGTCTTTGTTGGCTGCATGGGCCTTCAGTGTGTCGGCCGCTTCCAAACTGTCTGCAGGGGCAGGGGTACCTTTTTTTATCAGCGTATCGGCAGTCGGGAAAAAAGCATCCCGTGACCGGTTTCCCGAAAAAGGCAAAGCCATTGCATCATTTGCCAGGAAAATGATCAAAGAAAATAACCAAACCGATGTTAATAATTTACCGTGAAGCGCCCGTTTGAACAAGTTCTTTCTATTACTTTTGTTAATAATCTGACTGCTGATGCTAATGTTTGCAAATATAGTTTCAATATTTAAATTAGGGTTTTTCAAACGCGGGCTTTTATCAAGTATTGTGTTATATTTATTTTTCTTCTCTCCTTTGCAGGTTTCAGGCCAGAACGGAACGAAGATCACCACCATTGTCATTGATCCCGGTCACGGGGGCAAAGACCCCGGGGCTTCGGGAAAACATTCGGAGGAGAAGAATATTACACTGGCGGTGGCCCTGAAGTTTGGCCATGACATCCGGGAACATATGAAAGATGTCAAGGTGGTTTTTACCCGAACCACCGACCGGTTCATTCCCCTGTACGAAAGGGCCAAGATTGCCAGTGACCACCATGCTGACCTTTTTGTGTCGATCCATTGCAATTCCAATCCAAGTCATGGTCCATACGGGGCCGAGACTTACGTGATGGGGCTTAGTAAGACCAGGGAAAATATGGATGTGGCCGAGAAAGAAAACAAGGCCATTTTGTATGAAGACAACCGGAGCTCGAAATATGACGGTTTCAATCTGAATTCGCCCCAATCGTATATCAATCTTTCTCTTTTTCAAAATGTGTACCTGAAGCAAAGCCTGCAGTTCGCTCACGATGTGGAACAGGAACTGAAGTCGGCGGCAGGCATGAGGGAGCGCGGCGTTTACCAGGCCGGGTTCCTGGTGCTTTGGCAGACCACCATGCCCAGTGTTTTGGTGGAGCTGGGCTTTCTGAGCAACCCGAGGGATGAAGCGTACCTGATGTCCAAAAAAGGCCAGGCCAATCTTGCCTATGGTCTGTATTTGGCTTTCAAAAAGTACAAGGAGAATTTCGAGAAGGAAAATGCAGTGGTAAATCCGGTGCCACCGCATGTTGCCGCTGCAAAAAACCATACCGGGACCAAAACCGCCGTATCGAGCGTTGAATACCGGATTCAGTTCTTTTCCAGTCCGCGCCAATTTAAAGATCCTGAAAAACGGTTTCCCGGGGTCGTGGAGATCAGCAATTATCTGAACCACGGGATCTATAAGTATATGTCCGGGCATTTCCCAAGTCTGAAGGAGGCGGATGTTCAGCAACGACTCCTGAGGAAAAAAGGATATAAAGACGCTTTTGTGGTGGCTTTTTATAAAGGCGAACGCATTAGCACTGCGCGGGCAAAAAAGATCAATGCGACGTTCCATAAAAAGTAACCGAAGGGAGCTTCCGGTGCGTTTTCACAGGAACCTTTCACCCCCAATACCTTATAAATGAATGGGCTAAAAATTAGCACCGACCCTTCCCGGAGGAGAATCCCGAAGCGGCGATCCCGATAGTTTCTTGACCAACGATCTTAATTTTTTGTACTTTTGCTTTTATCTTTGAGGTTAAATTCAAGAACGTGAAAAAGTCTACCGCAATATATATTGGTGCAACCTTCATCGTTGCCATTGTGATTTTTATCTGGGGATATAATTTCCTGAAAGGAAAAGATCTCTTCAGAGAGCAGATGGTGCTGCATGTGCGGTATCATAATGTCAGCGGTTTGGTGACGGCCAACCCCATCCTGTTGAACGGAATGCAGATCGGGCAGGTGAGCAGTGTGAAGTTTGCCCCGGATTACTCGGGTGATATTATGGTGGGACTGCTGATCAACAAACCGTTTCCAATTCCCGTGGATACGAAAGCACGGATTATCAATGCCACCTTGCTGGGGGATAAATCCGTGGAGCTGGTATTGGGGAAATCGAAAAAGATGGTCCAGAACAACGACACACTGGAAGGAAGTGTGGAGGTGGACCTGAAAGAGCAGGTCAACGCAGCGCTGGCGCCCATCAAGGCGCGGGCGGAGCAAATTCTGACCAATGCCGACAGCCTGATCTCGGCCCTGAACGATGCGCTGGGAAGGCGGGGCAACAACTCTCTGAAAGCTTCGATGCAGGACCTGCAAAGTACGTTCCATAATCTAAGCGCTACCACGGCCTCTCTGAACGAAATGGTGAAAACCAATCAGGTGAAGGTCGGCCGCATCATCTCGAATGTTGATTCTTTATCGGGAACACTGTCTGCCAACCGGCAGGATATTGGCGACATCGTGAAAAATCTGAAGTCGGTCAGTGATACCCTTTCGAAAGCCCGTCTGAAGGAAGCCATCGTCAACGCCAACAGGACACTTGACGAGCTTCAGCTGATGATTAAGAAAATCAACCAGGGCCAGGGAACCGCAGGGGCTTTCATGAACAACGACAGTTTGTACCTGCAGGTGAACCATGCCTTACTTCAACTGGATAAGTTGCTCAAAGACATTCGTCAGAATCCACACCGTTATTTGAAATTCTCGGTATTCTGATCGGGGCTTTCCTTGCGTTTTATTTTTTTGAATATGTCTGCTTTTGTGACCGGGCGAAGGTAATTCAACCAATGGAATCCGTCGAGGATCGTGGTTTTTCCGGAAGCTCCTTTCGGGGGATATAACGTTTCACTGGGTTTATCCAGGTAATCGATCCCGACAATCTTGTTATCCCTGATCTTGATCATCATATCGCTGGCTTCGGCTTTATTGAGGCCGATCAGCTGCTTGTTTTCGCTGCGTAACCAGTAAATGGACTGTGCGTTGCCATCGACTTTCATCTGGTAGATCCGGTTCCTTCGAAAATAACCCACCATCGTCCTGCCTTTGATCTGATTGAACATCTGCGTGGAATCCAAAGAAACGATAAACGCGTTGTTGGTCATCGACATGGTATCCATCTGCCCGTTTTTCATCACCAGCGAAATGGTGTCGGAAGTCAGCTGGTTGTCTCCCGACCAAATGACCGGATTGTGGAACATGCGCATGGTGGAATCCTGCATGGTATAGGCCAGCGAATCGCAGGTGCCCTGCAGGTCCTTCCTGAAAAATCTTACCTGGTGATAGGCCAGCATGGTTTTGGCTTTTCTGTGCTTATCCAGAAACATCCACAAGGTATCGGCATGCATAAACAGCGAATCCTGCTGATCATAGCTGATGGCCATGGCCCGGTTGGTGATATAGCTGATGCCGGTTTTGTTCCACATTTCGCTGATCTGGCCCTCGATGACGATCTGTCTGGAAGTATCTACGATCTGAATGTTTCCGTAAGCTTTACCGTGGGTAGAATGATTGCTGTAGATCACGCTGTCGGCCGTCAGGGTTTCGCTTTTCGATTGGATCCTGGGCCGGTCGAAAAGCTTGGAATCATCGTTTTGCGTATCAAACCAGCCCCTGGAGCAATGGATCGTGGTTTCTTTGCCCCGGATCTGCGTCGGTCCCTTGATGTAAGCCACAGCACTGTTGGTGTTGTAAATCAGGGTATCTGATTGCAGGGTGTCTTCCCGGCTGTTGACGACGACGTGTTTCTGAAAATAAAAAATACGGGTCTTGGTATCGTAATATCCCAGCTGGCTGCGCAGCACATTGGAGTCGGAAAGGATCCTGCCCCCCTGATCATAGTGGGCGATCTCCGTGTTGCGGTTGTATATCAGGTGGTTGGTATACAACGTGGTTTTTTTATCTTTCAGGATGACGTTCCCGAAAAGTTCGGCAATCCGGGTCTTGCCTTCGTAGTGAAGCCGGTCACCGTAAAGGTTCACGGTGTCGTTCACGATGATGTGCACCTGGCTGAAAGCATCAAAATTCCTTTTTTGCTCACTCAGGTAGGCGCTGTCGGAGAAAAAGAGCGTCCCCACCTGGTGCATTCTTACATGGCCGATCAGTTGCTGGATGTCTTTTCCCAGCTTGGCATTGTAGTTGAAAGCATCGGCATGATCCACCACGATCCTGTTGGTTTGCTGGGCAAACAAGACATTTCCGATAAAAAAACCCGCCAATATCAACAGGAGTTTGAGCAAAGGATTATGATGTTGTCTTTCCAAAATGAATTTTTCTGCAAAAATAGACTGAATTATTGAAATTATTATCCGCACGGGGAAGGCAAAATGAGCTTATTCCTCATGATTTTGGGTATAATCGAAAAAGCCTTCCGTAGCATCTTCCAGCAGATCCAGCACCAGCTCAAAACCTTCGGCGCCGCTGTAATAAGGATCGGGGACGCCATGGTAATGATTGTGGGAGGAAAAATCCGTCATAAGGAAGAGTTTTTTCCAATAGGCCCGACTGGGGGCCATTTCTTTCAGATCCCGCAAATTGTCCGCATCCATGGCGACGATGTAGTCGAAACGATCGAAATCAGCGGCCGGATCCACGGGCCGGGATCGGGAGGTGAGCTCGATCTTTCTTTTCCGCGCATGGGCCTGCATGCGCGGATCCGCAGGTTCTCCCGCATGCCATGCCGATGTCCCGGCGGAATCCACTTCATATTCTCCCGCTTTGCCTTTTTTTTCGATCAAATGGTTAAAAACAGCCTCCGCGCTGGGAGAACGGCAGATATTTCCCAGACATACAAACAGCACTTTCTTCTTCATAGATTTACCACGCTAATTCATGAACTTTAAAACCGGCAGACTGGTATGCTTTGATCGCTGTTTTTTTCGAAGATTCCGCTTCGGAATAGGTGACAAATCCGTTGGTGATGAGCTCTCCCGGATCGATCTTGGGCCACCTGGAAAATCGTTCGTGAATGAGATTGTTAAATTCATTCTGCAGCTGATAATGCACCTGCTGTTTTTTGATGGGGCTGAAAAAGACATAATAGCCTTTGGTCCCCGTACCATACAGATCGCAGTAGGTGGAAGCATACACGTAATAATATATTTTTTTGGGTTTGGGAGGCACTTTTACCGAATAGTTAAAGATGTTCCGCTCCTGAGTGACAGAATCCCCAGTAG
>JBJKPL010000165.1:0-5949 GCA_046706345.1 Candidatus Sulfidibacterium sp. | reverse complement strand
TCACCCCAAGCCGGTGAATATGCTTACAAAGCCCTGGAAATGGCCGTTCAGGATTTGAAAAAGGGAAACGTGGATGTGCTGGTCACAGCGCCCATCAACAAATCCAATATCCAGTCGGAAGCATTTCATTTTCCGGGCCACACCGAATATCTTACCGAAAGATTTGGTGCGGAAAATTCTTTGATGCTGATGGTCTCGGGAAATTTAAGAGTGGCCACCGCTACCAATCATCTTCCCTTGCGGGAAGTGGCCGGTGCCATCAGCGAAGCGCTTATCCTGGAGAAACTGGATATTCTCAACCAATCCCTGAAAAAGGATTTTCTCATCGAGAAGCCGAAAATTGCTGTATTGGGACTGAACCCCCATGCCGGAGATCATGGACTGATCGGACGGGAGGACGAGCAAGTGATCAAAACGGCTCTGAACCGGGCAAAAGATGCAAAAATGCTGGTGTTCGGGCCTTTTCCTGCCGACGGTTTTTTCGGAACCCAGGCGTATCAGAAATATGATGCCGTGTTGGGTATGTATCACGATCAGGCCCTGGTGCCTTTCAAACTGCTGGCTTCGGAAACGGGTGTGAATTTTACGGCCGGCCTGCCGCTGGTGCGAACCTCTCCGGACCACGGTACGGCCTATGATATTGCAGGAAAATTCGAGGCCTCGCCTTCCTCGCTGCGGGAAGCCCTGTACCTGGCGGTACAGATCTTCCGCAACCGGGAAAAATGGCAGGAAATGCATGCGCATCCGCTTTTGGCCAGGAAGGAAGAAAAAAATAACAACAGACATCCCGCCGATGAAGGCCTGGAGGACCTGATAGGATAAAGCGGTCATGTTTCGGTTCCTTGCATACAATTTTGTATGAAAATCTTCAAGTATCAGAATTATGGTACATCGTCTATATACAGGATCTGATATCGCAGAAATTATCAAAGCAGATCTGATCTCCGGACATCCCGAACAAATTCAGGTGAAGGATATTTTAATCGACAGCCGACGGCTGATCACGCCCGAACAGACCCTGTTTTTTGCCCTGAAAACCAAACGCGATGATGGAAAACGCTACATCGGGGATCTTTATGAGAAAGGCGTACGATATTTTGTGGTCTCCTCACCGGATCCCTGGCTGACCCATTATCCCGAAGGATCTTTTTTTGTGGTCCGCGATACGCTGGCTGCCTTGCAGCAACTGGCCGCAGCCCACAGGATGAACTTCGATATTCCCGTTATCGGGATCACCGGAAGCAACGGAAAGACCATTGTTAAGGAATGGCTATACCAACTGATGAGCCCCCAAAAGAAACTCATCCGGAGCCCCAAAAGCTATAATTCCCAAATCGGCGTTCCGTTGTCGGTATGGCAGGTGAACGAGCGTCATGAGATGGCAATCTTTGAGGCCGGCATCTCTGAGCCTGAAGAGATGGATCGGCTACAAAACATCATCCGGCCTACCGTAGGTATTTTTACCAACATTGGCGAAGCCCACAGCGAGAATTTTATCAGCCTGGCCCAGAAAATCGGCGAAAAGCTGAAATTGTTCACCCGGGTGAAAACCCTGATCTACAATACGGATCAGAAGGAATTGCAGGAAGTGATCATCCGCACGGGCATTCTGGAAAATATCGACACGTTTACCTGGGGAAAAGACGAAAACTGCAACCTGAGAATTCTGAAAAAGGAAAAAATCGACCACAGTACCCGGATCAAGGCAGAGTTTCAGGGACAGAAACTGGAAATAGAAATTCCTTTTATCGACTCGGCTTCGGTAGAAAATGCCTGTCATTGCTGGGCCACCCTGTTGTATTTTGATTTCTCCCAAGAGAACGTCCGGCAGGAAATGAAAAAACTGGCCCCCGTGGCCATGCGTCTCGAGCAAAAAGAAGGCATCAACAACTGCACCATTGTGAACGACTCCTACAACTCCGATTTCAATTCACTCACCATCGCGCTGGATTACATCGATCAGCAGAATCAGCATCTGGAAAAGGTGGTAATCCTATCAGACATCCTGCAGAGCGGCCGGAGCGAGATGGAGTTGTATTCGGATGTGGCCGGTTTGCTGAAGCAGAAGAACATTACCCGGGTGATTGGGATCGGTCCCAACATTTCAAGGCATGCCCATTTGTTTGAAATGGAAAAGACTTTTTTCCCGTCTACCAATGATTTTTTATCCGGTTTTTCGTTGTCCTCGCTACGCAACCAGACGGTGCTTCTTAAGGGAGCCAGGATTTTTGAATTTGAGCGCATCAACCGGATGCTTCAACAGCGGGTACATGAAACCGTGTTTGAGGTCAATTTAAACGCCCTGATCGAGAACCTGAATTTTTTCCGCTCCACCATCCGTCCCGAAACCAAAGTCATGGCCATGGTGAAGGCATTTTCTTATGGCAGCGGGAGTTTCGAGATTGCCAACGTGCTGCAGTTCCACCGTGTGGACTACCTCGCTGTGGCTTACGCTGATGAAGGCGTCGAATTGCGGAATGCAGGCATCAACCTGCCTATCATGGTGATGAATCCCGAGGAATATGCTTTCGACCTGATGATCAAACATCAGCTGGAACCTGAGATTTTCAGCTTCCGCACCCTGACCATGCTCGAGAAAGCCATTCAGCGCAATGTGCTGCCGCAAAACAAACCCGTAAAAGTGCATCTGAAATTTGATACGGGCATGCACCGTCTGGGTTTTGCCAAAGAAGACATTGCCGAGTTGATTGACCGTTTGTATCAGTCGCCCATGATCTATGTCCAGTCTGTATTCTCGCACCTGGTGGGCAGCGACAAGCCGGAGCTGGATGATTTTACCCGCGAGCAGATTGCCCGCTTCAAAGAAATGGGAGACCAGATCCGGGAACAGGTGCCGCATCCTGTGATGATGCACATTCTGAACTCTGCCGGGATCATTCGTTTTCCGGAAGCGCAGTTCGATATGGTCCGGCTGGGCATCGGCCTTTACGGGATCAGCTCTGATGAGGAGACTTCCAAATCGTTACGTCATGTTACCAGCCTGCGTTCGGAGATTGCGCAGATCCGCGAAATCCATGCCGGCGATTCGGTGAGCTACAACCGGAGTTTTGTCGCCACCGGCGACATGAAGATTGCCACGGTCTCTGCCGGATATGCCGACGGCATGTTCCGGAGCCTGGGGAACGGTAACTTCAGCCTGTGGATCAAGGACAAACCGGCGCGGATTATCGGCGATATCTGCATGGACATGTGTATGATCGACATCACCGGAATGGAAGCCAGCGAAGGGGACTCCATTATCGTTTTCAATTCGGAGCATCCGGTTACCGAACTGGCAAAGGCGGCCGGAACCATTCCTTACGAAATACTGAGTCGCATTTCCCGTCGCGTAAAACGGGTTTACTACCACGATTGATCCTTTCCTGCATAAGACCTCAGGTTCGGTGGCATTTTAGTTCGTTGTCCCGGCTGCCAGGTCTATCCGAATTTTTTATTCTGCTAAAAGCGAAATATTTACAAAAAGTGCTAACTTTGAAAGCGGACCGTTTTTTCCGGTTCAGGGTCATATATGTTAGAGACAAGCCGGGGAGTTGTCCGTTATTGTGAAAATTCTGTATTGTTTTAACAAAATTATTGATCTATGAAAACCATTAAATTCAGCCTGATTTTTTTACTGCAGCTTTTCATCCTGGCCGCTTCGGGGCAGACGCGCGTCATGGTCAAAACCTATGACGATTTTCAATTGTTGAAGCACCTGAATGTTGAGGGCAGAAAAGATTATTTAAATGCATCGGATATCGCGGGGTCCCCTTATCTGAATGACCAGTTCGTCAAGGGAGAAGTGCTGACGGAAAACAACGTCCGGTATGTGGGCATTCCGTTGCGCTACAACATCTATTCCGATGAGATCGAGTTCAAGGATTCCAAAGGACAGATTTTGTCCATTGCCTTTCCGGGAAATATCAAGGAAGTTAAAATCGGTCATGATATTTTTATTTATCATCTTTATTTTGTATCCACCGACCGCCTGAAATGGGGCTATTTCCAGTTGATCAATCAGGGAAAAGCCGAAGGCCTTATCGGCCACCGGGTGATCTTTCAGGAGGCCCAACCGGCGCTGGCTTACAAAGATCCCCAACCGCCCAAGTTCGTTCCCCAACCGGCCTATTATTATGTATCCATGGAGAAAAAACCCGCCGTCCGGGTGCAAACCACCAAAGAGCTGATCCATTTGCTGGGAAATCATAAAAAAGAGCTCGAGGCCTATGCCAAGAAAAATCACATTAAGGTCCGGAAACTGAACGACCTGAGAAAGATCCTTTATTATTATAATTCGTTGCCCTGACCCGGAGGTTCCGCAGGAAGTCTTTTGAAATGGGGTTGCAAATCTCCGGTTTATTTTCACTCCGGAGCCTGAATTTGGGAACGGTATTAAAAATGTATTTTTTAGCTTTGCATTTCCGCAGGTGAAAACCGTTTCCTTGTTTATTTTTGCAGGAAATGAATGAAAGGGCGCCAGGGGTGAAATTTAAAGACTATCATATTGAACAAAGGAACATTCGCTGAGATCTTAAAAAACCATAAGTACAAGATCCTCTTCATCGGAATTGGCATTGTCTTCTTTTTATACATGTTTGTGGATGTTATGGAAATCGACGCGGCACAGTATGCGTTGATATCCATGGAGATGAGCATCTCCGGAAGTTTTCTGCACGTGTATCAGCTGGGGCTGGATTATCTGGACAAGCCGCCGCTGCTTTTCTGGCTTTCTTCGCTGTCGTTTATGATCCTTGGGATCTCAAATTTTGCCTATAAACTGCCGGCCATCCTGGTGGCTGTCCTGGGTATTTACAGTACCTACCGTTTTGCAAAACATTGGTATTCGAAAAAGACGGCCGTTTTTGCCGCCCTGATCCTGGCGACCAGCCAGGCGATGTTTTTGATGGTGAATGACATCCGGACCGATGTTATTTTGCTGGGCTTTACCATGCTGGCGGTCTGGCAGCTGACCGAATATCTCGAAAATCGGAGAGGACTGCATTTAGTGTTATCTGCGGTGGGAATAGGGGGCGCCATGCTGGCCAAAGGTCCGCTGGGCTTGATGATCCCGGCCATTGCTTTTGGAAGTGAGTTTTTGCTGAAACGCCAGTGGCGGAATATTTTTAAATACCAGTGGCTGATCCTGTTGGTGATGGTGGCTGTGATCCTGTTGCCGATGTGTTACGGCCTGTACACCCAATTCGACATGCATCCCGAAAAGGTAGTGTACGGACTGAAAGGACCTTCCGGGATTGACTTTTACTTCTGGACTCAGAGTTTCGGCCGGATCACGGGGCAGAATTACTGGCGAAACGATGCGGGGTATTTTTATTTCTTCCAGACCATGCTTTGGGATTTCCAACCCTGGGTACTTTTGTTTGCCCTGGCCATCGTGCTGAGGCTGGGCAGCCTGTTGCGGCAGAAGCTCAGAGGAAAGCCCACCGAAGAATACATTAGCCTGGCCGGATTTGTGCTGCCGTTTATCGCGTTTTCCTTTTCGAAATACAAACTCCCGCATTATTTGTATGTTTTATTTCCTTTTGCGGCGGTCATCACGGCCGATTTTATTGTCAAAGTTGCCGACCGGTGGAAAAGGGTGATCGGAAAAGTCCAGTTTGGCCTGATGCATTTTTTCTGGTTGCTGATCCTTGTGGGCTTCTTCTTTGTATTCCCGCCGAAACACTTCGTATTGCCTTTGGTGCTGTTGCTGCTTTACGCCGTAAACTTTTTTGTTTTTAAACGTATCAGGGAGTTCGATGAAAAGATCCTCATCCCCACCGTGATCGCGGCAGTGGCATTTAATCTGATGATGGCGGTCAATTTTTATCCCAACCTGCTGAAATACCAGGCAGGTTCGCAGGCAGGGCATTATGTCGTGGACCATAATATCCCGGTTTCCAGGATCCATCAACTGGATAATCCCAGTTTTTCCTTTGATTTTTATACGCG
>JBJKPL010000164.1:0-13694 GCA_046706345.1 Candidatus Sulfidibacterium sp. | reverse complement strand
CTCAGCTTCAAATTTGTGGATTTCATCAACACGCTGCCCATCGGTGAAGACAACAAAAAAATATTCAGAAATATTACCACCATCTTCAGAGACTCGAAATTTATTCTCTTTCTGGTGTTTATCGTAGGTTTCTGGACCATGTTCAACCAGATCTTTTATACGCTGCCCAACTTCATCGACCAGTGGGTGAACACCAAACCGTTGTTCGATTTCTTCCAGAACATCTGGTCGGGACTTACCTGGTTCTTCGGTCCCGGTGACGGCCGCAAGGTAATCGAGCCGGAGATCGTGGTAAGTTTCGATTCGGGATTTATCATTTTATTCCAGATCATCGTTTCTTCCGTTGTGATGCGGTTGCGGCCCATCAACTCCATGATCAGCGGCATCATTGTTTCCGCTGTCGGCGTGGGACTGGCTTTTGCCACCCACAGCGTTCTGTTCGTAGTGCTGGGCATTTTGATCTTCTCACTTGGGGAAATGGCTTCTTCGCCCAAATTCACCGAATACATCGGCCTGATTGCCCCCCGGGAAAAAGTGGGGCTGTATATGGGATATTCATTTCTGCCGGTGGCCATCGGCAACCTGCTGGCAGGTTTTCTTTCCGGAAGGGTGTACCAGACCATGAGCGACAAGATCTCGCTGTTGCAGATCGAAGCCGCCAAACGCGGATTGCATATTCCGGCCATCTCCAAAGCCACCGACTTTACCCAGAACGATTACATCGACCGGTTTTGTAAACTCACCGGGATGAACCATGCTCAGGTAACCGAATTTCTGTGGAAACACTATCATCCAGCCAACATCTGGATGGTCTTTGCCGTGATCGGATTCATCGCCGTGGCCGGTTTGTGGATCTACGACCGGTTTATTTTGAAAAGCAAACAGCAGGTTCAGGCGTAAAAGCTGACCCTTTTTCCACGGATTTCAACCCGTGGAAACTCATAGGAAATCTTAAGTAAAAGCGAAAGATATTTCTCAGTTTCCCGGGGTTTAAACCCCGGGAGTTTGACATGACAATATGGATCACCCCGGGCAAATGCCCGGGGTGATTTGTTTTATCCCGAAAAAACAGACTCTTATTTCCGCATTCCAAAAGGCGCTTCAAAAACATAAGCATGAAATTTTAAAAACATAACTATGAAATTTCAAAAACATAAGCATGGAATTTTCAAAACGTAGGCATGGAATTTTCCGGGATTGATTCAGTGGGCCCTGTTGGCTTCTTCCGCGGGTTTTGAAACCCGTGGAAACCCATGGAAAATCATCACTAAAAGCGAAAGATATTTTTCAGATTCCCGGGGTTCAAACCCCGGGAGCCAGGATAGAACTTTCAGTGAAGTTTATTCCAGGAACCCTCTTCTTTCTCCCCGTGTGGCATTCGATCCCTTAATATTGCCGCCACCCCAGGTGAGGCCGGATTTGTTATCGCGGAAGGGGGATCTGGCCATTCTCCACGCTGATTTTGCGGCACCCTTGTGCACATCGCCTGGCTTCTCACCGTCATTTTCCAGCGGGTTCAGCGGCTCTTCCAGGCTCCTTTCGTTCCGGAAGCTGCTGATAAAATAGCTGGGCAGGCAAATGATTCCCAGGACTGCCAGCGCCGATAGCAGGATCAGATCATTTTCGGGAAACTCCAGAAAGATCCCCAGAAATCTGACAACAAGCAGAATGATCCCGGCAGCACCAGAAATATAGAAAATCACCTTGAAAACATAATTCCTTTGTTTTTTTGCCGGTATTTCGGTTTCCATGGTTCCAGTCATTAAATCTGTAATTTCCTTTTTTTGAGGCTTCTAATATACTCAATTTTCAGGAAATTTCCAAATCACGAAGTGATCTTCCGGTTCCGGCGTCAAAAAGGCCTTGCTAGGCGAACAAGGCCCGAAATGCTTCGGGAACGGGAAGTTTTTTCCGCAAGGTATAATCGAAAAAGGCAATGCGGGTTTTCGCCCGGGCAATTTCATTTCCCGTGTCGGTATCGGTAAGCAGATAATAGAAATCACAGGCTGCGTTGGAGAAATCGCCGACCGTAACGGCAAAATCGATCCGGGTTCCGTAGTAGACTTCCTGCTTGTAAACAATCACCGTATCGGCCTGGATAAGGCCGGCGCCGCAAACATCCATTTCACTATAACCGTAATTTTTTAAAAACCGGACGCGGGCTTCGTGGATCAGCGTCAGGACCGAATCATTGCCCAGGTGTCCGCCGTAATTCAGATCGGTGATGCGCACCGGGATCTCTGTGTGGAACTCAAAGGTTTCGGGGAGTTCCAGTTTTATTTTTCCCATACAAACTCTTTTTTACAAAAATAGCAATCGGAACGGAATCCGATTGCTATCGCTAAAATCCCTAAAATAAGGTTGTCTATAATCACATATTAAAGGTAGTTTAGTTCCTTCAAGGTCTCTACGATGAGTTCGCCGCTGCGTTCGATGTCGTGGTCCAGACCAACGGAGAAACGCACCAGCCCCGGCGAGAGGCCCATTTCTTTCTGGATCTCATCGGGCACTTCCGAAGAAGTACTCTTGCCCGAATTGGAGAACAGGGTCTTGAAATAGCCCAGGCTCACGGCATGATATCCGACGCCTTTCAGCTGCATCTTTTCCATAAAGGGAGCTGCCCGTTCCGGTGTTTCCATGTCGATGGCAATCATACCGCCATAACCAAATTCCCGGTTCATGAGCCTGGTCATCAGCTCATGCTGGGGATGTTCCGCCATACCGGGATAAATGGATTTCAGTCCGATGTCTTTAAATTTCCTGGCCAGGTACAGGGCATTTTCGCTGTGCTTTTGCATACGGATGTGCAGCGTAGCCAGGTTTTTCAGGACGCTGGAGGAACGCAACGGATCCAGCACCGGTCCAAGCAGCATGGCAGCACCGTCGTTCACACTGCTGAGGGCATTGATAAATTCTTCGGAAGCACAAATAGCGCCTGCGACCATGTCGTTTTTCCCGTTGATGAATTTCGTCATGCTGTACACCACAATATCGGCGCCCAGCTGACAGGGGCTGAAGATCATAGGCGTAAACGTGTTGTCCACCACGAGTTTTGCCGTACCGTGTTCTTTGACGATTTTCGCCAATTCCGGAATGTTGGAGATCTGCAGCATGGGGTTGGTCATCGATTCGGTGTACACCACCTTGGTGTTGGGTCGCATGGCTTCACGCACGCTGTCCAGGTTGGTGATGTTCACAAAAGTGACCTCGATGTTGAACCGTTTCAGGAAATTGGCCAGAAAAGCATAGGTTCCGCCATAGGTTGTCACACTGGTCACAATGTGGTCGCCGCTGTTGCAAAGCTGCAGGATGGTGGTGGTAATGGCCGCCATTCCCGAACCGGTAACCCAGGCCATTTCGGTGCCCTCCATGGCGGCAAGCGCCTCGGAAAGGTAGCGGTTGCTGGGATTCCAGTGGCGCGAATACAGGAAACATCCGTGCCCCTCGCCGTGGAATGTTTTGATCATTTCTTCCTCGGTCATAAAGGTAAAGGTTGCCGAATCGGTGATGGACGGATTGACATCGCCGAATTCCCCGAATTGCTCCAGTTTCTGAATCGCAGTCGCCGGATCAAATTTTTTTTTCATGATGCTGTAATTTTGTCTTGTTGTCCGAAACCTGAAAACAAAATCTCATCCGATGTTTAAAAAGATGAAATTTTATGTAATTGTCATTCAAATAAGCCACGACAAAATTATGAATTTTATGTAATTATCAATAGTTTATAGTAAATTTTATTTCATAAATTGCTATATTATATTAAATTTTAATTATTTTTGCCTTTTTTATATTAATTTTATATTTTATCGAATAAAATATGAACCCTCACTTTCAAATCGATAATCTTGACAAAAAGATCTTAAAGTTCCTGATGAAGGACGCACGGGTGTCTTACCTCGAGATCGCACGACAGTGCAATGTATCAGGAGCATCGGTTCATCAGCGGGCCCTGAAACTTCAGGAGAACGGAATTGTTTCAGGTTCTCAGTTCCGCATCAATCCGAAAAAACTGGGTTACCTGACCACGGCTTTTGTGGGCATTCAGGTCAATCTGACGAGCACCCACACACACGAAGAGGTCTTTCAAAAGATCACCAAGATCCCGGAGGTGGTGGAATGCCATCACACCACGGGGAAGTATTCGCTGTTCCTGAAGATCTATTCGAGGGACAACGAGCATCTGAAGAAAATTCTGGTGGAACACATCCAATCGATCCCGGAAGTGACGGCCACAGAAACCTTCATTTCGCTCCAGGAAGGTTTCAGCCGCCAGCTGCCCATCGAAAAAAGCAACGGAGCCCCGAACACAAACCGGATTTCCTCGCAGGAATAACATTAAATTTCGTAATTTGGCAACCCAAAATAAAGTTTATGAAGTTTACAGCGCAACAAATAGCCAACGCATTGAATGGCAAGGTTGAAGGACGCCCCGAAGCCGAGGTTTCCACTCTTTCAAAGATAGAAGAAGGCAAGCCGGGGAGCATCAGTTTTCTGGCCAACCCGATTTATACCAAATATATTTATGATACCCAGGCTGACATTGTTGTGGTAAATGAAGATTTTGTACCTGAAAAACCGCTCAAGACAACCTTGATCCGTGTAAAAGACGCCTATCTTGCTTTCACTTCCCTGCTGGAGATCTACCAGAATGCCAAACAACAGAAATCGGGTGTTTCGCCCAAGGCTTCCATTGCAGCAACGGCAAAACTCGGCAAGGACGTTTACATCGGCGACTTTGTTTATGTAGGCGAAAACACCACCATCGGGGATCATGTCAAAATATTTCCCAACACCAACATTGGTGACAACTGCCGTATCGGAGATGACACCACGATTTATTTCGGGGTCAATATTTACGGTGAAACGGTGATCGGCAAAGAATGTATTTTGCACGCCGGCGCTGTGATCGGTGCCGACGGTTTCGGCTTTGCGCCGCAGCAGGATACCGATTTCCGAAAGATTCCCCAGATCGGGAATGTTGTCTTGGAAGACCGGGTAGAAGTCGGGGCCAACACCACCATCGACCGGGCGACCCTGGGTTCCACCATCATCCACCGCGGCGTCAAGCTGGACAAGCTGATCCAGGTGGCGCATAATGTTGAGATCGGAGAAAATACCGTCATGGCTTCCCAATCGGGCGTTTCAGGATCCACGAAACTGGGCAAAAACTGTATGGTTGGAGGCCAGGTAGGTTTTGTCGGGCACATCAGGATTGCAGACGGTGCCAAAGTGCTGGCCCAGTCTGGGATCTCCAAAAGCTTTAAGAAACCCGACACCGTTCTCGGCGGCAGCCCCGCCACCAATCTGGCCGATTATCAGAAATCCGTGATCTACCTCCGGCAGTTGGACGCCCTGGTAAAAAGAGTCTCCGAACTGGAAAATAAGATCAAGGAATTGCAAGGCGAATAACGCTCTTGCCAGGATCTGGCTTCGCCGACCGAAACGGATCGCATTGCAGGTACATTAAATAGTTGCCTGATTTTAAATCAATTACAAAATTTCATACCTTTGTGAGGGAAGTTAACCATAAAGCAGAAGGCTTTCAATATTGACATTCAAATTCAAATAAGCATTTTTTGGAACAAAAAAATATTATTTTTGCCAAAATTTCTTTTTTAAAAAAACATGCACTGATTAGATGATTGAAAGGCAAACAACTCTGGGGAAAAAGGTTTCTATTGAAGGACAAGGTCTCCACACAGGGATGAAAGGAACCATGAGTTTTCTACCGGCTCCCGCTGGTCATGGAATAAAATTCAAGAGAATCGATTTAGAAGGACAACCCGTGATTGACGCCCTGATTGGCAATGTCATCAGTACCAACCGTGGTACCTGTATCGGAAAAGGCGATGCCCATGTATATACTATCGAACATGTCATGGCAGCTTTTCGCGGTTTGGGTGTAGACAATGCCCTGGTTGAGCTGGACATGGAAGAAACGCCCATCAAAGACGGGTCTTCCAAATATTTTGTGGAAGCCATCGAGGAAGCGGGTATAGTAGAACTGGATGCCGAAAGAGAATATATCGTCATCGAGGATACCATTGTCATGGAGATTCCCGAGAAAAAGACCCGTATCGAAATTCGTCCGTCGAAACATTTTTCCCTTACGACCATTATAGATTTTGAGTCCCGCGTTTTAGGTGAACAAACTGCAGAAATTCAGGATATTTCGGAATTCAAAGCCGAGATTTCTGCCTGCAGGACCTTCGTTTTTTTACACGAGCTGGAGTTCTTACTCAAAAACGACCTTATCAAAGGAGGCGACCTCAACAACGCGATTGTATTTGTAAACCGCAAAGTGCCGCAGGATGAGCTGGATTATCTGGCCGACCTGTTCAAAAAACCCCGGGTTACGGTGAATGGCAGCGGAATACTGAACAACCTCTCCCTCTATTTCGACAACGAACCCGCACGTCATAAATTACTGGACATTATTGGTGACCTCTATCTTTTGGGGAAACCCTTAAAGGGACATGTTACGGCTACCCGACCCGGCCATCATGCAAATACGGAATTTGCAAAACATATCCTTAAAGAAATAAACCAAAAAGCCATTGTAAATGATTAAGGAGCCCCCATTTGATATTTATGCCGATCCGGTCTATGACATCAAGGAAATAAAAAAGATTCTCCCCCATCGTCCGCCATTTTTGCTGGTGGACAAAATTCTGGAGTTGTCGGAAGATCATATTGTCGGATTGAAAAATGTGACCATGAACGAAGGATTTTTCATGGGACATTTTCCGGATGAGCCCTTGATGCCCGGCGTGTTGCAGATAGAAGCTTTGGCCCAGGTCGGAGGAATTTTCGTTTTAAGCGGAGTGGAAGACCGGAAAAGTTATTCCACTTATTTCCTGAAGATCAGCGACGTAAGATTTCGGGCCAAGGTCGTTCCCGGCGATACGCTCGTGTTTTCGCTGGAACCCATCGCTCCTATCAAGCAAGGCATTTGTATCATGAAGGGAAAAGCGTTTGTCGGAAACAAACTGGTAATGCAAGGAGAGCTTACGGCGCAAATCATAAAAAATAAGTAAACCTTATGAATCAACCACTGGCATACGTACATCCTGAAGCCAAGATCGCCTCGAATGTCGTTATTGAACCTTTTGTCAACATCGAAAAAAATGTGGTCATCGACAAAGGCACCTGGATCGGTTCCAATGTGACCATCATGGAAGGGGCGCGTATCGGCAAGAACTGTCGTATTTTCCCCGGTGCGGTCATTTCGGCCATCCCCCAGGATCTGAAATATGATGGGGAAGACACCCAGGTCATCATTGGCGATCATGTGACCATCCGCGAGTTCGTAACGGTCAACCGTGGTACGAAAGCCAGCGGCGAAACGGTAGTCGGAAACAACTGTCTTTTGATGGCTTATGTGCACATTGCCCACGACTGCCACATCGGCAACAACGTGATCCTGGCAAATGCGGTCAACCTGGCCGGCCATATTGACGTGGAAGATTTTGCCATCATCGGCGGCATGTCTGCCGTTCATCAGTTTGTACACATCGGTAAACACACCATGGTTGCCGGCGGCAGCATGGTTACCAAAGACATTCCCCCTTACTCCAAAGCCGGACGGAATCCCATTTCTTTTGTGGGCGTGAATTCCATCGGCCTGCGGAGAAGAGGTTATAGCGACGATCAGATCAATTTTATTCACGAGATCTACCGGCACCTCTATCTCAGAGGCCGTAACATCAGCCAGGCAGTGGGCTTTATCGAAGCCAACCTTCCTATCAACGCAGAGCGTGATGAGATCCTGAATTTCATCCAGAATTCCCAACGGGGGATCATGCGTGGCTACAAAAGACAACGCGAATAGATTTCAGAAAATTTAATTTTTTTATGGCAACAACAGCAGATTTTAGAAACGGACTGTGCATTGAATTCAACGGGGATTTGTGGACGATCGTTGAGTTCCAACATGTGAAACCCGGCAAAGGCCCCGCCTTTGTCCGTACCAAACTCAAAAACGTGAAAACCGGAAAGGTCGTTCCCAATACTTTTACTTCCGGCGTCAAAATTAACATCCAGCGGATTGAAAGAAGACCTTACCAATATCTTTACAAAGAAGGCGAGACCTATCATTTCATGAATACGGAGACGTTTGAGCAGATTTTCATCGAAGAAGCGCTGATCACCGCACCGGACCTGCTGAAAGAAGGTGAACTGGTGACCCTGGTCTTCCATGCAGAAACCGAGTCGCCCATCGAATGTGAAATGACCCCTTACGTAACGCTGGAGGTCACTTACACGGAACCCGGCGAAAAGGGCAACACCGCCACCAACACTTTCAAAGATGCCACCATGGAAACCGGAGCCATCGTGAAGGTACCCTTGTTCATCAACATTGGGGATAAGTTCAAGGTGGATACCCGAACCCATGAATATTCCGAAAGAGTAAAAGAATAGATTGGAAAGAGTGAAAATACAGAAGGCCGGGAAAATTTCCGGCCTTTTTTATTTCCCGGCTTCCTCCGGACGTTGATAAACGTCCAGGCTCACCAGGATCGCCATAAATCCCCATACGGGAACGGAAAGCTTGTCGGTATCCAGAAAATCGTTCATCAGGCCATGGAAGAAATAGGCGATAAGGCCGAGGGTGATCATGAGACTCAGGAATTTCACCTCCTGACTGCCGTTTTTGTAGGTATCCAACCCCGTTTTAATGGCAAAACCCACCAGCAACAGTACAAAGACCAGGCCGGGAATGCCTTCTTCCGCCAATGGTCCCAGGTACTCGCTGTGGGCATTGCCACGGTCGCCCGTGTCGGTAGAGATGCGGGTACGTTCACTGGCAAGCTGAAAAGGGGCGTATTCAAACTGGTACGTTCCGGGCCCCCACCCCACCCAGGGTCTCTGCTCGAACATCCGGAGTGCCGAAGCCCAGCGGTTGATGCGCTCCAGATTCGAAGGATCCGAGGAGATATTTCCCATGGATTTCACATGCTCCTCAAAGCTGGTAGAAGAGTCCTGCCGGTTCTTTTCAAGTTTGCTGTAGATCTGTTGTTGAAAAGCAAAGGCAAGGATTAATAAAACAAAACCGGTTGCCGCCACCCACCGGAAGCGAATCCGAAACATCACCAGCAGGAAAACAGCCAACGCCACCGCCGTGCTGAGCCAGGCAGCACGGCTGTACGAGAATGTCAGCGCGATGGCAAACAACGCGAAAAATACCAGCGCGACCCCTCGCTTCAGGGCGGAAAGACCCGGAAAGAAGATATAACCTGCCAACACGGGGATAAACATGGACAGGGCGGCACCATAGGCCGTGTGATCGTTGTAAAACGGCGTCATCACCCAATGACCCGCCTGTTCATCGAAACCATAATGCGCATGACGGATCAGGGTATAACAGATCACCAGCGTCAGGGAAGCCATATAAAGCCACAAAAAACGGTGGATGTTCTTCTTTTCGCGAAACAGGGGCGCGGCCACAAAAAAGAAAGGAATTACAAACCAGAGGCGGGAAAGCAAATGTTTGAAAGACACCAGCGGCAAGGCACTGGATAAAGAGGTGATCAACATCCAAAGCAGGTTGAAATAGATCAGGTATGCGACGATGTGTGTGGAAATTTTCCGGTTATAATGCCTTTCCAGGACCATATTTCCCAAAAAGATCACCAGGACGCCAAACATCAACGGCTCCGTAGGCACCGATAATGCCGCACCCAGACCCGGCGCCTGAAAGGTCACGGCCAGAGGCGTCAGAAAAGTGATCAGCAAAACGATCTTATCCAAAGAAATCAGATAATAATAAGCGACCACCAGAACCAGAGGCAAAGCAAAGAACCAGAAATTCTCTTTTTTGAGCATAAAATAAAACCCCAGGCTGAGAAAAAGGATCAAAGCCAGGTAAAAGACAACCAATTTCTTTGTTTGTTCTTGCCGGTTCATGGATCAGGAAGCAAAAGATTTCCGGTCGAGGAAAGAGATCAGGATCAGCGCCAGCACCAGGGCTGCTGCGTCCACTACCAGAACGATCAGCCAGCGGATCGGATAGGCTTTTTTATCAGGAACAAAAGGGTAGGTTACAACATTGGTGTAGGTTACATCCGAGGCCACATGCCGGTATGCCAGCTCATAGCTTAACTCCACATCAGCATATTTATTGGCTTCCGCGGATAGCAAATTTACCGTCTGGACCAGATTACCGCCATATTGCCCCATGTTTTCCATCAACGTACGGGATTCTTTCAAACTTTTACCGGTATTTCCTTTTTCAAGATTCTTCAGATAGGATTTTACAATCTGCTGCGATTCGTAATTGTATTCAAAAACCCCTTTTTTTCCAAGCTTCTGCATGACATCGCGAAGTGAATCCATGGAAGCTCTTTTGCGTTTCAACGTTCCGGCATAAGCGTTGGCCAGCTCACCGAATTTTTCCTTCTGCATCCGTCTCACTTTCCCGTTGAACAAGGAGATCAGCTTGTCGACCATGATTTTTGCCGTATCCGGATCCCGGTCAAGGACTTCGATACGCACCGCTTCGAAACTGGTTTTGGCAATAGAGACGTTTTCTTGATACAGGTATAGCAGCTTGGTCCTGAAATATTTATCATGCGGATCCACCCCATAACGTTTGGCCAGGTTGAAGTCGGCAATCATGCTATCCACAATATCCTGGGAATGAAAGATCTGTATCATCTGTTCGGTGGTACTTTCTTTGGAATAAGGCTTTAAGTTATCCGGATAAACCACAGCGTAAGACCGGTACAAGGGAACGATAAAGCGAGGCCCTGAAAAAAAAGCAGCGGCCACTGTGGCAGCCACCAATACAACCATCAGATGATATTTCCATTTTTTCAGGAGCTGGATCAACGTTTGGCTTTGAAAATTATATTCCATATTTCTTTGTTTTTCGGGACCTTTTCAATTTCCCTGTTTAAATTTTTCGGGTGTTTTTATCCGGTATCTGTTTGGCCATATCAGATAGAAAACACCGGATCCGTGAGATTATCCGGCATTCAAATTTAAAAAATTAATCAGGCCAACGGAAGAAAAAATCAACCATTATTTTCGGCTCCGCGCAAAGCGATCCTGGTAAAATTCCTTATATCCCAGAGTTTTAGTACAACTGCCAGGGTCCCGCCTGCAGCCAAAAAGATCAGCCATTGTAGCTTCCAGTCAAAGACTGGAAAGCGCTGCAGGGCCATTCCCACAAGGACCAGTAAGGCTGCGAAAACCGCAAAACTCAGGATCAGTCGCCAGTTTACCTTCCAATTGAAATATTTCACTACCAGGTAGATCTGTAATCCGGCCACCAGGAATTCGGTAGAAAAGGTGGCCAGTGCCGAACCATAAGCCAAATAAGAAGGGATGAGCAGAAAATTCAGGGCAAAATTCAACACCAAACCCGAAAGGGCCACGACGTTCAGCACATTCAGGTTGTTGTTGGCCGTGAGCAACGTGCCAAAAATGTAGCCAGAGGAAATAGCTACCAGGCTCCACATCAACAGTTTAAATATTTCGGCACTTTGAGTCATGCGCAATCCGTAAGCCCAGGCCCCTTCGCCCGGATGGCGCGAATACATCAGGGTCATCAGGTCCCGGGCATAAAACTGCGAACTGATGGCCACCAGCAAGGCCCCCGCCAGCAGAATAGATGCCGAGAGTTTCACCAGGGCGCGGACATCCTCCTTTTCTTTGATCATCTTTGAAAAAAGGGGTAACAGCAACACCGAAAATAAAAATGCCAGGTTTTGGCCCGCATCCAGCAACCGGTAGGCCTGAGCATACACCCCGGCTTGCTGTCCTCCCATAGGGCGCGGCAACAGCCTTTCTATCAACACACTGTCAACCCGGGAATACAGACTCATGATCAGAAACAACAAGGCAAAAGGGAAACTGCTTCGGATGATGGATTTGAAAAAAGGCCAGTCCCACCGGAGAGATATTTTTCCCGATTTCCGCAAAACAGTCACAAGGGCAACCAGGGCGGTGATCAGATAAGCTGCCGTTTGGGCATAGACAAACCATTCGATGGTGAATTTACCTTTTGCGATGCCCGTCCACAGCAGAACCCCCACAATGGCGATCATCAACAACCGGTCCAGCACCGAAATGAGGCTGTCGGTTTTAAAATGCAGCAGGCCCGAAATATTGGATCGGAGATACAGGATAAAAGAAAGCAGGAACTGGTTAAATCCCACCCATGCCAACAGCGTAAGCTGATGATGATTGTATCCGATCATCCATCCGATCACAAAAATGACCAGGCCATATACCAAACCCAGGATCAGCTTCAAAGAGGCAATACCGCCGAAGTGAGACTGCAACAGTTCGTTGTTCCGGGCAATGTTCCGGTTGTTGAAACTGGCAATGCCCAGATCCAGGAAGATGATAAAAAGATAGGAAAAATTAAAGATGGCAAAATAAAAGCCGTAACTCGCGGTACCGACAACATTCTGCACCTGCCTGTCGATCTCCAGGATCCAGAAAGGTTTCACCAGGAGGTTAAGAAACAGTAAAAAGGCCAGGTTTTTCAGAAATTTGTTGCTCATGAAACAAAAATAAAACAAAAGCCGAAAGGCCGTGAAAACCAGGGTAAGAAATCAACCTGCCTGGTGAAAAAATCAGCAGGGAAAGAAAATGTTTTAAAACAATTGCCGGAAAAATCCTTCCAGCACATGGGGTACGGTAATGACCGTAAAAATGATCCCGAAAACAGCGCCCCAGAAGTGCGCACCATGGCCAATGCGGCTGGTACCCTTTTTCTGCATGTAGGCAGAATACACCAGGAACAAGATTCCGAATAACCAGGAAGGAATGGAAAAGGGAATGGGAAACAGATAAATTCCACCGGTCGGATAGATCAGGATGCTTGCAAAAACCACAGCAGCCACTGCGCCGGAGGCTCCAACAGCATTATAGTAAATGTTGTCTTTGTTCTTGCCGTAATCAAATAAAATGGAAAACAGGACCCCGCCGATGTATAACAATAAGTAATATGGAATCGCTTTCGGTCCAAAAAACATTCCAAACGAGCGGAGCACAATATCGCCGAAGGACCAAAGCACCCACATGTTGACCAGCAGATGTAGCCAGTCGGCATGCACCAGGGCATAGGTGGCGAAACGCCAGCCCTGTCGATGGTGCTTGATTTGATAGGCGTTGAATTTCAGCCGGTCCATCACCTCGGCATTATAAAATGAAACCACGGAGACTATGACAGTCAGGGCAATAAGAATGATATTCATACGTGTCTATTTTTCAAAAAAGTCCGGGTGGCTTTTTCACCAGATCTTCCGGTACTATTCACTTCCATCCGCAATCCGGTTCCGGATGGAAGGCAAAATTAGCATTTTAATGTTTCGGAGCAGAAAGACCGTATTCTATTAAGTGATAATAAACCCAAAGAAATCTTAAAAATTCCACTAGGGTTTTAAAAAATCCCTAACTTCGCGAAAAAACTGATCAATAACCCAAATCGCTGAAAATTTCAACACGATGAATCAGTATCCGGAATGGTCTGATAAAACCATTTTAATTGTTGAGGATGATCTAATTACACGTATATTCCTGGAACGGACTTTAAAAGAATTTGCCCAGTTGATCTTTGTAAAAAACGGACTGGATGCAGTGGAAACCGTGAAAGCCGACCCGTCGGTGGATCTTGTTTTGATGGATCTGAAAATGCCCGTAAAAACCGGCTATGAAGCTACGGCAGAGATCAAAAGTATCCG
>JBJKPL010000163.1:0-8152 GCA_046706345.1 Candidatus Sulfidibacterium sp. | reverse complement strand
CACTGGCCGCTTACAACACCGGCGTGGGCAACGTGAACCGCGCCATCCGGAGGGCTGGCGGAACCCGCAACTACTGGGCCATCTGGCCTTATCTGCCCCGCGAAACCCGGGGTTATGTCCCGGCTTTCATCGCTGTGAACTATATCATGCACTACAGCGCACAGCATGACCTGCGTCCCATGGTTCCGGGCATTTTCTTCTATGATATCGATACTGTCACCGTCCACAACGTCCTGTCTTTTGCCCAGCTGCACGACATGCTCGGCATCCCCACGGATGAGCTGAAATTCCTGAATCCGGAATACAAACTCGGAATCATTCCGGCCTATGACGGACAGACTTATGAATTGAGGCTTCCCCGCCGTTTTACCGATGATTTCCTCAATAACGAGAAAGCGTTATACGCCTTTAAAACCAAAGCCGGCATCGCCCATGATAAGCTGATGGCCATCATCAAAAGAATGGGCGACCGCGAAGTCCATATCGTCCGATGGGGTGAGAATCTGGGCAGCATTGCCCGGATGTACCATGTGTATGTCAGCCAATTGAGGCGATGGAACCGACTCAGAAGCGACCGGATCTACAAAGGCCAGAAGCTGATCGTATACAGCGCCGGAAGTCCGCAGTTTTACCAAAAAAGCAGCGAACCCATTGCCCGTTCGAATACCAAAACCCTGTACCGGGTGAAAAGCGGGGAAAACCTGGCCCTGATCGCCAAAAAATACAAATGTTCCACCACCGATCTGGTCGAATGGAACAATTTGAAAAACTCGACCATTTATCCGGGAGAAAAACTTTACGTTTACCAGCCCAGCGACAATAATTCTTCCACAATCAAAAAAGGGAAATATATCTATCATGTGATCAAGCCCGGCGACACCCTGTGGGATATCGCCCAGGAATATGACGGGGTGACCGTCAGCCAGATCAAAAGACTGAACAACATCCGCAACACGCACCACCTGGTGCCCGGCCAGAAACTCATCATTGCGGTGGCCAGTTAAGGGAAGTCAGCAAAACGCAAAATCTGTTAAAATATTCATAATCCCTGCTTTTCGGCATGGAAATTGAATCCTTGTAACATAATGTTTCTGGGAAATCCGTATTTTTGATAAAAAAAGAGCAGCCATGAAGAAGAAAAAATTTTTCAGTTTAGTCATTGCGTTTTCTTTCCTGTTGGCAGGCTTACCTTCCTGTAATTCCGGCCTGGAACAAAACAGCACTTCCAAACCGAGTTCCATCGGAAGCACGGCAGAAGTCCTGGTAGTACTCCAGGATCCGTCCCAATGGAAGGGTTCTGTAGGAGAAACCATACGAAAATATTTTCAGGCCCCCATTTTCGGTATGCCTCAAAGCGAAGCCACGTTCAAGTTATTGCATATCGACAAAGACATGCTCAATGACATCTTCAAAACCCAGCGGGATATTTTCAGGGTGAACATCGATCCCAAAGCAAAGGAACCCAAGATCGAAATCCAGAAAAATGTCTGGGCGGCTCCCCAGCTGATCATTACCCTGACTGCTCCGTCCGAAACTTCCTTTGACGCGGTTTTAAAAGATCGTCACGACCAGCTTATTCAACGGTATATGGAATCTGAAAGAAAACGGATCCAGGATGTTTTCCGTTCTGCCATGGCCAACAAGGTCATTGGGAAGATTTATGATGAATTCGGATTTTCGATGATCATTCCGGATGGTTTTTATGTTGCCAAATTACAACCCGGTTTTATCTGGGTGCGTCATGAGGCCAACAATTACAGCCAGGGTTTCATGATCATTTCCCAGCCTTATCAGGATACCGCGCAGTTTTCAAGAGAAAGTATCCTGACCCGGATCCAGAATTACCAGCGAAAATACATCCCGGGCCCCACCGAAGGTTCTTATATGGCCCTGGACCGGAAATATATGATCCCCGAATATTCCACCGTGAACGATTTTCCGGCCCCCTTTACCGTTAAGATGGATGGCCTCTGGCGTGTGGAAAACGATTTTATGGGCGGGCCTTTCGTCAGCTATACGTTCACCGACCCCTCCAACAAGCACATCCTGACTTTGTTCGGATATGTCTATTATCCCAATCATCCCAAACGGGACCTTCTGCTGCAGGTGCAATCGATCCTTTATTCGGTAGACTATTCCGGAAAAGCAGCCAAAAAACCGGTCGCCAAAAAACACTGATTCCTTTGACACAGGATGACCTCTCATGGGTTCATCCTGTGTCGAACGGTTTTTGAAATTAATTTCCAATCTCGATCCTTAGGATGCCCTTTTCAGGAACGGCCAGGCCTTGTCCTGTCTGATTTCGGCTTTTTTCCGAAAATAACGATCCCGCATCACAATATTCTAATTGCCTTATTATCTGATTTTTATTCGTTTTTAATTAATTGTAAACGAATGTTAAACGGAAGTAATTGATTATTAACCGAATATGAGTCTTTATCCGTTCTAGTTTTGTCCCATCGTTCTTAAAATCAAGCGAACCCCGGATATTAAATCCAAGGTCACAATTAAACATTATTTAATAACACTTAAAATTTTACTATCATGTCTACTTTAAGAAACTCCGTACGCCTGATTGGCCGGCTGGGCAACGACCCGGAAGTAAAAACCTTTGCCAACGACCGCAGCATGGCCCGCTTTTCGCTGGCAACCAACGATTATTATCGGGACGGCAACGGGAAACAAACACAGGAAACCCAATGGCACAACGTCGTGGCCTGGGGGAAAACGGCAGAAATTGCCGAGAAGATCCTTTCCAAAGGCAAAGAAGCTGCCATTCAGGGCAAGCTGATCAACCGGTCTTGGGAAGACAAAGAGGGCAACAAGCACTACATCACTGAAGTGGTGGCTAACGAAATCGTGGTTTTTGGAAAGGAAGCCTGAGGTTGCCGAAAATCGCTTTCCTGAGGAAAGCGATCATTGTTCAGGTCTGGGGATTTTGAAAACCCCAATGAAAAGGGAAGCTTCATAAACTGAAGCCTCCCTTTTCTCCATTCTAACAAAAACAATGATCAACGTCCGGAGGGAAATCCGGACAATTTCAAAACCTTTATTTTTCTATTTCCCGTGCGATCCAGTCTCCCACATCTGATGTGGACCGGGCGTTGGCTTTGGAAAGGTCTTCGGTTACGAAGTTCTCTTCCAGCGACCGGGTGACGGCATCCCGGATGGCCCCGGCTTCTCCATGAAGCTGAAAAGCATATTCAAACATCATGGCTACCGAAAGAATGGTTCCCAAAGGATTGGCAATATTTTTTCCTTTGGCCTGGGGATAGGAACCGTGAATGGGCTCAAAAACAGAAGTCAGCTGACCGATGGAAGCCGACGGCAGCAAGCCCAGCGATCCGGTGATCACACTGGCCTCATCGGTAAGAATATCGCCGAACATGTTTTCGGTTACGATCACATCAAATTTCCGTGGCCACTGGATGAGCTGCATGGCGGCATTATCGACAAACATAAAGTCCATGGTCACTTCGGGAAATTCTTTGGCGACCTCGCCGGCGATCTCGCGCCACAAGCGCGATGTGGCCAGCACGTTGGCCTTATCCACCACCGTGACCCGTTTATCACGTGCCATGGCATATTCACAGGCCAGGCGCACGATACGCTCTACTTCATACCGATGATAGACCGAAGAGTCGTAAGCGGTGTTACCATCTTCGGAACGCCCCTGGGGTTTTCCGAAATAAATACCGCCCGTCAGCTCACGCAAAACGACAAAATCAACCCCTTCCACCAGGTCTTTCCGGATGGGAGACTTTTCGATCAGGGAAGGAAAAGTGGCTACAGGTCGCACATTGGCAAAGAGTCCCAGTTTTTTTCTCATGGCAAGCAATCCCTGTTCCGGTCGCACTTTGGCCTTGGGATCATTGTCGTATTTCGGGTCGCCGATGGCGCCAAACAAGACCGCATCGGCATTCTTACAAAGTTCAAACGTCTTTTCCGGGAACGGATCGCCACATTCGTCAATGGCACTGGCGCCTACCGATCCGTAGCCGAATTCAAATTCATGATTAAATTTCCGTCCCACCGCCTGACATACTTTGATGCCCTGCTCCATGATCTCCGGCCCGATGCCGTCTCCGGGCAATACGGCAATTTTCAATTTCATAATTTTTTGCTTTTCCTGATTTATAATTCGATAATATTCAACATTTTTTCCGTCGCCTTGATGGCAGCTACCGTCTGGTCTACATCCAGTCCCTTGGTAATAAATGACTTCCCTTTAAAATTCCAGCTGATGATCGTTTCCACCACCGCATCGGTTTTTCCACCGGGAGGAATGGTCACCCGGTAATCCGTCAGTTCGGGTTTCTCTTTCCCTATGTTATCATAAATTTTCCAGAGTGCTTTCATAAAGGCATCATACTGGCCGTCGCCGATGGACATGCCTTCATGCAGCGTGTCTTTGATCTGCAGTTGCAGATTGGCCGAAGGCCGCATGCCAAGCGACAGGGAGAACGAATAATTTTTGATAAAAATATGGTAATTATTGTCTCCCGTATTCAACACATCGGCGATGATGTAAGGCAGATCGTCGATGGTGATGGTTTCCTTTTTATCTCCCAATTCGATGATGCGTTCGGTCACCTTTTTCAGGGAAGGTTCATCCAGCCTAAAACCCAGTTCTTCCAGGTTTTTCACAATACTGGCCTTGCCGGATAATTTGCCCAGGGCATATTTCCGTTTCCGGCTGAATCGCTCCGGAAGCAGGCCGTTGTAATAAAGATTGTCTTTGTTGTCGCCGTCGGCGTGAATGCCGGAAGTTTGGGTAAACACATTTTCGCCGACGATGGGCTTGTTCACGGGCACCCGGATGCCTGAAAACCGTTCCACCAGCTGACTGGCTTTATGGATGCTGATTTCCCGGATGGTTGTTTTCACTTTCAACTGGTCGTGCAACACCCCGACTACACTGGACAACGGGGCATTTCCTGCCCGCTCGCCCAAACCGTTTACGGTAGTATGAACCCCTTTCACCCCGGCTTTCACCGCAGCAAACACATTGGCCACCGACAGATCATAATGGTTGTGGGCATGAAAATCGAAATGCAGATCCGGGTAACGGTCTACAATCTTTTTACAGAATTCGTAGGTCTGATCCTGGTTCAGGACTCCCAGGGTATCGGGCAGCATGAAACGCCGGATGTTTTCATGTTGCAAGGCATCCAGCATAAAATAGACGTAATCGGGAGAATAGATCATGCCGTTGGACCAGTCTTCCAGATAAAGGTTCACCGAAATTCCACGGCGTTGTGCCGAAGCAACGACTTGTTTGATGTCCTCGGCATGCTGCTCCGGAGATTTTCTGAGTTGCTTTTCCAGATGGCGCAGCGAACCTTTGCTCAACAGGTTGAGCACTTTCAAACCTGCATCCTGGATCCAGTTCAGCGATTTCTCCCCGTCGATGAAGCCCAGCACTTCGATTTGATCCAGCAAACCCTTTTCTTCCGCCCATGTTGCGATCCTTCCGGCAGCTTCAAACTCACCTTTAGATACGCGGGCCGAGGCGATTTCCACACGGTTCACACGCAACTCGGTGAGCAGAAACTTCACCAGATGCACTTTCTCTGGTGGAGAAAACGATATGCCCTGCGTCTGTTCGCCGTCGCGCAGGGTGGTGTCCATGATCTCTATTTTCATCAGCTTCCGTTTTGTGTGAGTTCGAAGGCAAGGATTTTATCTTTTTTGCTGAGCAGAAAATCAATGTCATCGTAGCCATTCATCAGACAGGCCTTTTTATACCCGTTGATCTCAAAACCACAGGTCTCGCCTGTTGCCAACAGGGTCACTTCCTGTTTTTTCAGATCGATTTTTAGCCTGGCGTTGTTATCATTTTTGACGGCATCGAAAACCCTGGCCAGGAACGCTTCGGTTACCTGGACCGGAAGCAGGCCGTTGTTGAGTGCGTTGTTTTTAAAAATATCGGCAAAAAAGCTGGAAACGACAGCCCGGAAACCATAGTCGAATATGGCCCAGGCTGCGTGTTCGCGGCTGGAACCGCTTCCAAAGTTCTTTCCTGCCACCAGGATCTCGCCTGAATATTCAGCATGGTTCAGTACAAACTCCGGTTTGGGGTTGTTGTCTTTATCATAACGCCAGTCTCGGAACAGGTTTTCGCCAAAACCTTCCCGGGAGGTGGCTTTAAGAAAACGAGCCGGGATGATCTGGTCGGTATCAACATTTTCTACAGGTAATGGAACACAAGTAGATTCCAGTATATTAAATTTCTCAATAGACATTTCTGTGATTTTTTTGGTTCATCAATTACAATAAATCGGCGGGATTGGTGATCTTTCCGGTAATGGCAGCGGCAGCGGCTGTCAGCGGGCTGGCCAGCAGGGTTCGGGCTCCGGGGCCCTGACGTCCTTCGAAATTCCGGTTCGATGTGGACACCGCATATTTGCCGGCGGGCACTTTGTCTTCGTTCATGGCCAGGCAGGCAGAGCATCCCGGTTGACGGAGCTCGAATCCCGCTTCTTTCAGGATCACATCCAGCCCTTCTTCCCGGGCCTGTTTTTCCACTTGCCAGGATCCCGGCACCAGCCAGGCAGTCACGTTATCGGCTTTCTTTTTCCCTTTCACAAAAGAAGCAAACACCCTGAAATCTTCGATACGTCCGTTGGTGCAACTTCCCAGGAAAACATAATCCACCGGATGATCCAGCAACTTCGAGCCGGGCTCAAAACCCATATAATTCAAAGATTTCTTAAAAGATTCCTGCTCAACGGCAGGAACGGCATCCAGGGTGGGGATCGACTCATTCACTGAAATACCCATACCCGGATTGGTACCATAAGTGATCATCGGATAAATGTCTTCAGCCTGCAGGTTGAGTTCTTTATCAAAAACAGCACCGTCATCGGTTTTCAGTTTTTTCCATTTTTCCACTGCCTGGTCCCATGCTTCACCCTGCGGTGCAAATTCACGCCCCTTGATGTACTCAAAAGTCACTTCGTCCGGTGCGATCATACCGCCACGGGCTCCCATTTCAATGCTCATATTACAAATGGTCATACGGGCTTCCATGCTCAATGAAGTGATGGTGTCGCCGGCATATTCCACAAAATAACCGGTGGCGCCGCTGGCCGAGATTTTGGAAATGATATACAGGATGAGGTCTTTGGCGATCACCCCCCTGTTGAGCTTGCCGTTGATGTTGATGCGCATCTTTTTCGGCTTGGGCTGCAGGATGCACTGGCTGGCAAAAACCATCTCCACTTCGCTGGTGCCGATACCGAAAGCAATGGCTCCGAAAGCGCCGTGAGTCGAAGTATGACTGTCGCCGCAAACCAGGGTCATGCCCGGCTGGGTGATCCCGAGTTCGGCGCCGATCACATGAACGATGCCATTATAGGGATGGGTGAGACCGAAAAGTTTCACCCCGTGTTTTTCGCAGTTGTCCTTTAAAGTTGCCACCTGCCGGCGTGACAATTCCTCACGGATGGGCAAATGCTGATTTTGGGTCGGGATGTTATGATCGACTGTGGCCAGGGTCTTATCGGGACGAAACAGGGGAATACCCCGGTTTTCAAGTCCGGTAAATGCCTGGGGGCTCGTAACCTCATGAATATAATGTTGGTCAATGTATAAAATATCGGGACCGTTTTCTACGGAATCCACCACATGGCCGTCCCATATTTTGTCGAAAAGTGTTTTTGCTTCCAAAACTTTGTTTTATTTATAGTGAAACCTAAATTATTTTTCCTACTGCATCCACAAAAGCTTCCACAGCTCCTGTAATAATATCCGTACTGGCCGAAAAGCCATAATACAGCTTTCCGCGGTTCTCGATCTGAACATGGACTTTGCCCAGGTCGTCGCTGCCGCGGGTGATGGCCTGAATGAGAAACTCTTCCAGGTGGACTTTGCGCTTGATGATTTGTTTTACTGCGGTAAAAGCAGCATCGATGGGTCCGTTACCGGAGCCCGTGGATACCTGGACTTCCCCGTTGATCCTTAAGGCAACGGTGGCTACCGGCAGGGCCGATTTGCCACTGAGCACCTGCAGGCGCTCCAGCTTGATGGATTTCTCGCTGTGCCCTACATTTCCTGCCAGGGCTTGCAGATCGTCGTCTTTGATGTCCTTTTTCTTGTCGGCCAGATCCAGGAAACGATCATAAAGCTTATCCAGTTCTTTCTTGGTAAG
>JBJKPL010000162.1:0-2907 GCA_046706345.1 Candidatus Sulfidibacterium sp. | reverse complement strand
TCCCACCACCTGGGCAGTGGTAAATCTGAGCGGGTTGCGGGCCATCAATGTGAACATCATCGGCGAAGCCAATGCCCCGGGAACCTACAGCCTGCCGGCCACAGCCACCCTGTTCAACGCCCTGTATCTTTCCGGCGGCCCGGATCAGAACGGTTCCTTCCGGAACATCCAGCTCATCCGCGACGGCAAGGTGATCAAAACCATCGACGTGTATGACTTCCTGGTGAACGGCAGTACCGCAGGCGACGTGCAGCTCCGTGACCAGGACGTGATCTTTATCCCCACCTATAAAGACCGTGTGGAGACCAGCGGGTTTTTCAAAAGAAAAAATCTCTTCGAAATGAAAACGGGTGAAACCCTGAGCGACCTCATTCGATTTGCCGGCGGTTTCTCACCCGAAGCCTATCAGTCGCAGGTCTCCGTGTACCGGCTCACCAACAGGGAACGCGAGATCGTCGACGTAAATAAGAGTCAGTTTGATTCCTTTGCCCTGAAGAACGGTGACAGCATCGTCGCCGGCAAGATCCTGAACCGCTTTGCCAACCGGGTTTTCATCACCGGCGCCGTCTACCGGCCGGGAGCCTATGAGTTAACCCAAAACCTGACCCTGAATGACCTGATCACCAAAGCCGACGGCGTGATGCCCGATGTGTATTCCAACCGCGGGGTGATCATCCGCGAAAAGAAAGACCTGACCAAAGAAGCCCTTTCCTTTGATGTGGATTCGGTCCTCAGGCATCAGACGGACCTTCCCCTGCACCGGGAAGATTCCGTTATCATCAACAGCATCAATACGATGCGGAATGCCCGGACTATCAATATCACGGGAGAAGTACGGCATCCGGGTAAATATGCTTATTACGACAACATGACGGTGAGTGACCTGATCTTTCTGGCGGGCGGGTTTACGGAGGCGGCTTCCGGTTCCTCCCTGGAAATTTCCCGCAGGAATTCACCGCAGGCTGCTGAAGTGCCCAATGCGCAGATAGCCAAGGTGTTTACCCTGAACATCAACAAAAACCTGAGTATGGATCAGGGCCAGGGATCCTTTGAACTGGAACCTTTTGATTACGTTTTTGTCCGGAAGGCCCCTTCTTATTTCCCCCAGCAGAATGTGCAGATCGAGGGCGAAGTGGTGTATCCCGGAACTTACAGCATCACCAGCAAAAACGAACGGATCTCCGATCTGCTGACCCGTGCCGGCGGGATGAACAAGTTAGCCTATGCGCCCGGGGCTTCCCTGACAAGAGAAAGGGCCCTCAGCGATGCCCAGAAACAACAGCTGAAAGAAATTTCAGCGGCTGCCGATTCGTCCCTCGCCGTGGATTCCGCCCAGATGGCCATCCTCGACCAGCAATATTCGCTGGTGGAACTGGATTTGCCGAAAATCCTGAATAATCCCGACGGCCCCGATGATTATGTGCTGAAGGAAGGGGATGTGATCAACATCCCGGAGGTAAAACAAACCGTAACCGTAACCGGTGCCGTGATGAATCCCATCACCCTGTCGTATGTGAAGGGCGAATCCGTCCGGTCTTACATCCGGAAATCCGGCGGTTTCTCGCAGGAGGCCAAACGTTCCAAGGTCTATGTGATCTATGCCAACGGAACCTCCTCGGCGGGAAGCATGATGAAAGTGACGCCCGGCGCCCAGATCGTCGTCCCCAAAAGACCCGAACGCTAGGGCAATGCCCTGGAAACGGCTGCCCGTATTTTCAGCATCCTCACCAGCGCGCTGACGGTGGCGATTCTGGCAACGAAACTTTAGGGAAACGAAATTGCGAAATTGCGAAGTTGCGAAAAGGCGAGGTTGAGAAGTGGCGAACCTTGATTGAGGCCAAGTTTAAGGCTAAAGGCTCAGAGCGCAGAGCATAGAGCTTTGTTTACGAAAAGGCGAAATTGCGAAATGGCGAAATGGCGAAAAGGCGAGGTTGAGAAGTTGCGAGTTTGAGATGATGCCGGTGTAATCAATGTATAAAAATATTTACCATCGAAAGGATAAGGACACATAAGGAATTAAATGTCTATAAGCTTTCATTTGAAGCCGGGATGGAAATATATAGATTGACCAAAAAATTCCCAAAGGAGGAAATGTATTCATTAACAGACCAGATTCGTCGTTCATCGCGATCAGTGACTGCAAATCTCGCCGAGGCATTCCGAAAAAGACGATATCAAAAACATTTTATATCGAAACTTTCAGACTGCGAGGCTGAAGCTGCTGAGACTCAGGTATGGCTTGAGTATGCCTTGGGATGCGAATATGTCGATGTTGAAATGCATAGTAAACTAAATGATCAGTATGACCATATCCTCTCTATGCTGGTGAACATGGCCAATAATCCTGAAAAATGGACTTTCTGACAGATCCGGACACGTCGCAACTTCGCAAATTCACAACTTCGCCGCGTCAAAGAAAAAGTTGATTTTTAATTAATCTTTAACAAACATGACCGATACCGAAAACAAACTTCCCATAGGAAACTCCGTTGAGGAGGACGAAATCGATCTCATCCAACTGGCCAAAGAACTCTGGAACGGCAGAAAACTGGTACTCAAAACCACCGGGGTGTTTATCGTGCTGGGATTGCTGATAGCCCTGTTCTCGCCCAAGGAGTACCAGGTGACCTCCATCATGGTACCACAATCCAGCAGCAGCACCCAAAGCAAACTAGGAGGGCTTTCTTCTTTGGCGGCCATGGCAGGGTTTAATCTAAATCTTAATAATGGTTCCGAATTAAGCCCTATGATCTATCCTCAGATCGTACAGAGTGTTCCTTTCCAGAAAGTGCTCATGCAAACCAAACTGGACATTCAGGGGATTGATCATCCTGTAACGTATTTCGATTATTATACAAAATATGCGAAAGGAAGTGTATTAGGTTACATCACCGGATTCCCGGGAAT
>JBJKPL010000161.1:0-4548 GCA_046706345.1 Candidatus Sulfidibacterium sp. | reverse complement strand
CGGCCCGATCTTAAAATTCATTTTTGAACGCTGGGTTTGGGCAGCCCAGTATTTGTCTACCGGGACTTCCACATTTCCCAAAGTGTCTTGTTCAATTCTGTATTCCATGGTATGAGATTTATAATTTATGTTTAAAATAAGCTGTCGATCTCTTCAGCCGGGTCACCCCAAACGGCCTTGTTGCCCCGCACCACAATGGGACGTTTGATGAGTTTGGGGTTTTCTTCCAGGATCTTGATCCATTCCTCGTCGGTAAAATGCTTCCCTTTGAAATTTTGTTTGTAAATGGCTTCCTGGGTGCGGATCATCTCCTGCGGCTTCTTGTTGAGCTTCATCAGCAGGTCTTTGAGGGTTTCATACGAAACGGGATTCTTGATGTAATCGACGATCTCGAAATCCTGGGTTTTGGTCTGGAGGTGTTCCAGCCCGGCCCTGGATTTTTTGCATCTCGGATTGTGATAGATGGTAACCATAGTTTCTGTTTTTAGGTTCTCAAAATTAGGGAATTTTCACGGAAATGTCCCGCGGAAAGCCTTATTTATACTGGGTATAATTGCTTGAGGGGCAGCAAAAATTGCAGACTCAGCGTTCAAAGGCTCAAAAGCTCAGACGATCAGAAACGATCGTCTAAGCTTCGTTTGACTATTATAGTCTTACAACAGTCTGACAATTGTTCCTACCAGTTCAGAATATTCATCATATTATATTCCTCCGGGTGTTCCAGGTATTCTTTGGCGGCTTCGTAGTCGGCCGGTTCGATGTACTGCATGCCGTGGCGGAAGATGAGTTTTTGTTTTTCGCCTTCGATGTCCACCAGCCGCGGGATGACCTTGCCGTTGGCGTCGGAGACATCCTCCATGTACAGCGGTTTGATGGTGCCTTTGGTGTAATCGGCGGTGACCATGCATCCGGTGCAACCCTGATCGAAGAGTTGTTTCACTCCGTAACCCAGCAACGCGCAATAAAGCAGGTCGTAAGCCGTCGGTTGCACGCAACGCAGCTCGTATCCCAGTTCCACGGGACGGCTTTTTACGCTGATGCCCATTTCTTTTAATTTTTTCTGAAGCAGGATGTTAAAGATGTGGGCCTTGCTGACGTTCCCCAGCTCGGGGTGGCCGTGTTCGTCATAGGTGAAGTTGATATTCGAATTGTTGATCTCTTCATCGGTCATGAAATGGAAAACGCCCTCGCTCACGATGGCAAGTCCATAGCCGATGCCGAGAATTTTTCGCTTGACGATGGCTGAAATGATCAGGTTGATGATACGGTCGAACGTCACGGGCACCTTGTTGAACATTTCCGGGATGATGATCATCGGGAAGTGGCTGGCTGCGCCGATGCCGAAAGCGAGGTGACCGGCTTCGCGGCCCATGGCCGACACCACAAACCAGTTGCCGCTGGTGCGGGCATCTTCGTAAATGGTCTGTGCGATGCGCACGCCTTCCTGCTTGGCCGACTGATAGCCGAAGGTGGGCGTATCGCCGGGCAACGGCAAGTCGTTGTCGATGGTTTTCGGAACGTGAATGTTTTGGATGTCGATGTTGTTTTCCTTCAGGTATTTTGAAATCCGATTGGCTGTGGAAGCGGTGTCGTCGCCGCCGATGGTTACCAGCAGCTTGACAATGTATTTCACGAAGAAGTTCGTGTTGAACTCGGAATCTTTGGGTTTGAACCGGCTCATGATCAGCGCGGAACCGCCCCGTTTGTGAATGTCGTCGGCCAGCTTAAAATCGATATCCTCAAGGTCCGGATTCTCCGAAAACAGGCCTTTGTACCCGTCATGGATCCCCAATACCCGGTATCCGTCATATAAAAAAGCTTTCGCCACAGAGCTGATCACTGAATTGATGCCCGGAGCCGGGCCGCCGCCACATAAAAGTGCAATCGATTGTTTCATAGGTTAAAAATTTTTTTCCCGACAAAGATAAAAAATGAGGTTTTCTGAAGCCTTGTTTCTTTAGGTTTTTTCTGATTGTTGTTTTGCGTGGATTTCCTTTGCAACCCCCCAGCCTACAAGCAGACTGACCCCCTAAAGGGGGAATCTCTTGAGGTTTATCAAATAGTGGGAGGGCTCGCCCCTTTAGGGGTTGGGGGTGCCAGGGCCTTTAACTAACTTCCTTCTGCAGTAACAACTGAATGGTGGTCCGGGTTTTCTGTGTGAGGAAGATGTGCTTGCCGGCGCTGAATTCGTCGATCAGGGCGTCATTGTAATGGCGGATGGTGAGCAGTTCCAGCCCGGTGTTGTATTTCAGGATGAAGGAATCCTGCAATTCACGGGTGATCTTTTCCAGTTTTTCGAGATTCTCATCAAAGATCACCGAAAAGCTGACGGCGGAATTCTGCATCAGGTTGATGTGAAAACGGTTTTTGCTCAGGGCCGTAAAGACCTTTTTCAGCGACTCTTCGGCCATAAACGACAGGTCACGGGTGCTGATACTCAGCAGGGCCTGATTTTTCTTGATGATGAACTTGGGAATGGATGCGTCGTCGGATTCATCGGCATCGATGCGCGTGGGTTCGGACTGCGGGTCGAAAAACGAGCAAACTTTCAGCAGGATGCCTTTTTTCTTCAGCGGCTGGATGGTCTTGGGATGGATGACCGAGGCGCCGTAAAACGCCAGCTCGATGGCTTCGTTGTAACTAACATGCGGCAGTTTCACGGCATCGGGGAACAGGCGCGGATCGGCATTCATCAATCCCGGGACGTCTTTCCAGATGCACACTTCTTCGGCTTCCAGCAAATAGGCCAGGATGGCGGCGGTAAAATCGGAACCTTCACGTCCCAGCGTGGTGGTCACCCCCAGCGGATCGGCGGCTACAAATCCCTGCGTCAGCACAACCTCTTTTTTGTCGAGCGTGGGTACCACCCGGGCCTGAATGCTTTTCTTTGTCAGCTCCCAGTTGACGGAGGCATTGGTGTAACGGCTGTCGGTGATGATCAGACATTGTGCATCCAGCAAATGCACCGGAATCTGCTGGCTTGCCAAAAAACTGTTGATGAGGTGCACCGAAAAAGTTTCTCCATAAGAAACGATCTGATCATAACCTTTATAATGGTCGCGATAGCGAACCTGAAGCGCATCCCACAGGTGTCGGAAGTCCTCCTCCAGTGCGGGAATCGCTTCCTGAACCTCCTGCAGGCCCAGATCTTCCGCCAGCACCAGGTGCTTGTGCTTCAACTCGAAATATTTTCGTTGGAGACTTTCCTGGTCCTTCTCCCTTGCCAAACGGTACAATTCCTCCAGCGCATTGGTGGTTTTCCCGATGGCCGAAACCACCACGACCATAGGCTCGCACTGAAACTCATTCACCAGCGCTGCCATCCGCCTGATGCCATCCGCATCCTGCAGCAACGCACCCCCAAACTTGAATACTCTCGGCATAAAATCTCCCAAATTAAAAGCGTTCCTTAATCAATCCCATTTTGTAAGCGTCCAGCAACATCTTCAGATCGTTGATCTGCGAAAGGATGTGTTTGCCGACGTCGGTTTCTTTCACCCTTTTCCGCTTGCTGTTGTCTTCGATATAGATCAGTTTTGAAATAATGTCTTTGTCTTCCTGAATGGCCTTTTGTCGCGATTCGAAGGATTTATGTTCCACCAGCACCATCCCGTAAGAATTATAGATCAGCGTGTAGCCCGAAACCCCCGTCACCTTCTGGTAAGGTTTCGACATACCGCCGTCGATCACAAATAGTTTTCCGTTGGCCTTGATGGGCGTTTCTCCCTTTTTGACCTTCACCGGCACATGGCCGTTCACGATGTGCGAGTTGACGCCGGTGAGCCCGAACTCTTTCAAAATGGCGTTACACAGGTTCTCGTCATCGTAAACCAGCGAATAATAGGGGTTGCTGGCTTCCTTGTAAGTTTCTTTTTCCGCAAGGAAGTACCGCTCGAAGGTGGTCATTTTTGTTTTACCGTACAACGGCGAGAACTCGCCGCACCAAAGGTACCAGAGGTAGTCGGAGGTGGGCTCGTGCTTGCGCTGGAAGCGGTTGTGATGTGCCTTCCGGGCCATGCGGTCGAACTGATCGCAAAGGGCCTTGCCGGAATAGGAAATTCCTTCGATCTCAAAAGAGGCAAAGTCACCGCCGGGTGTCAGCGGAATGCAACCATGATACAGCAGATTCTCGTTGAAGGTCAGGTACATGCTTCCATGTGAAAACAGGAAGTCAATATGATTCTGCAGGCGGGCACTGTTCTTGATGCTGTTGGCCAGTTTTTCCATCACCGAGGCTTCTTCTTCGGTCAATGTGTAAGGATCTTCCTTGCGGATGGTGGGGAAGTGTGTGTCCAGTAATGAATATTCGTTATCCCCGATGCGGAGGGTGCCTTTGTCGAAATCAATTTTATCGAGCAGCCGTCGGTCCTCCATGTGAAATTCCGGATTCCGGGCCACGATCTGCCCTTCCAGCTTGAACTGGATGACGGAGATGGCCTTGTGCATTTTCTTGATCAGTTCCAGGTCTTTGGAATCCTGCGACATCTGCGGGATGAACTGGGTGCAGGGATCGTTGCCGTAGGCGTCGATGGCCAGGGTTGCCAGCGG
>JBJKPL010000160.1:0-13545 GCA_046706345.1 Candidatus Sulfidibacterium sp. | reverse complement strand
GTCCTTCTCCAACCCAATTTTAAAAGTGATGTTCCCCGATTCGGTGAACTTGATGGCATTCGAGATCAGATTCTTGATCACCTGCTGTACCCGCTGGACGTCGGTTTCAATGTATTCGGGAGCTTCTTTTGATGTCTCCAGCACCAGATCCAACCCTTTCCGTTCCAGCAAGGGTTTGAAGTTGCTTTCCACGAAACCCGAAACATCCTGCAAATACAGGGGTTCGATATTGAGCTCAATCTTGCCGGCCTCGACCTTGGAAAGATCGAGGATATCATTGATCAGATTCAGCAGGTCGATCCCTGACGAATTGATGGTACGGGCAAATTCCTGTTCCTTTTCACTCAGGTGCTGGTTCTTGTTTTCATCCAGCAACTGCGACAGCACGATGATGCTGTTCAGCGGGGTACGCAGCTCGTGTGACATGTTGGCGAGGAATTCCGATTTGTAACGACTGGCCTGTTCCAGGTCGGCGGCTTTTTTCTCGATTTCCCGGCGGGCTTCCTCGAGTTCCTGATTTTTCTTTTTGATGGCGTCGCGCTGGATCTCCAGGGCTTTGGTTCGTTCTTCCAGCTCTTCGTTGGTGACCTTGAGCTCCTCCTGCTGGGTTTGCAGATTTTCTTCCGAATGTTTCAGCGCTTCGGTCTGTTCCTGCAATTCTTCGTTGGCCTGGCGCAGCTCTTCCTGTTGTACTTCCAGGATCTTGGCCTGTTCCTGGGTCTGTGCCAGCAGTTCCCGCACTTTCAGGTGGGAGTTCAGCGTGATGATGGCCACGGCCAGATCCTGCACCGCCAGGTCGATAAACTGCAGTTGCAACGGTGTAAAGGCATTGACAGAACCAATCTCCATCACCCCGACCACGTGGTTCTCGAACGAGAACGGCACCAGCGCCAGGTTTTGCGGTTCTTTTTTGCCCAGCCCCAGGTCCACCAGCGGGATCCGGGTATCTTTGTTGCTGATGATGATCCGTTTGCCGTCGACAAAAGCCTGTCCTACCATCCCCACTCCGGGTTTGTAATCGGGAAGAATATTTTCCTTGTCGGCGGGAATGGCATAGGTGGCAGCGAGCTTCAACAAATCTTCCTCTTCGTTGTGGAGATAAATCAACCCGACCTGGGCCCCCAGATAACCCGAAAAGAAGGATATGATACCCTGGCTGAGTTCCCCGATGTCGGCTTTGCCTTTCAGCACGCCATCAAGCTCGTTGAGCCCGGTTTTCACCCAGTCTTCATTGCGGAATTTCTCGGCATTTTTCCGGAGGGTTTCCGTCATTTTGTACAAGGCTTTTCCCAGCGCATCGGTGTCACTACGCGGCTTGATCATGGTGTTGTAATCGCCTTCGGCAATGCGGTTGGCCTGATCCACCACCGACCGGAAGCTCTCAACCATCTGGTTCAGCGACTTGGCCAGTACATCTTCTTCGCTCCGCTCCTGGACCGTTTCGGAAAAATCGCCCTTGGCCACAAGTTTCGCCACATCGGCATAACTGACCAGCACATTCACCAGCTTGTTGAAAGTATCTCTCATTTCGCCGATTTCATTCTGCGGAGCCTTGACATCCTGCTCCACCAAATGGCCGGAAGAGATCTTCTTTCCCCAGGAGGAAAGTTGTTTGATCGGATTGACAAACCATCGTGTCACCAGGATGGAGATAAAGATCACCACCAGGATGGTGATCAGGAAACTGATCTTCACCATCTTGGAAAGTTTCCGGGCATAAGCAAACGCTTCGGAATGAGAGATCTGTTCGATCAGTGCCCAGTGAATGCCGTATTTTTCGAGCTTTGTCAGATTCCGGTAGATGCCGAGGACATAGTTGCCTTTTTCGTTGGCATCATAGGTCGTCACCTTTTCTTCATCCAGTTCGTTGGCTTTCAGATACGCCTTGTCATCACGGTGTTGCAGGTAATCGACCCATTCCTGGGTTTTTTTGTTGACGATCTTATCCTTTAAAATGTCTTTTTCACTGCCGAAACGGGTGGACGACCGCAACAACAGGTCGCTGCCGATGAGGAAGGCCTCTCCGGTTTTTCCGTAGCCTGCTTCCTGCTGGATCATGTTGTTGATGCTGCTGACGGAGATCTGCAGGGCCATGATCCCCACCATGTGCCCGTTCTGATAAACCGGCACGGTAAAAAATCCCGAAATGGTCCCGAGGCTGGGCCCGTAATGTTCCAGGTCCGAGAAAAGCATTTTGTTCTCTTCCATGCTTTTGCGGGCAGTGATGGCAAACAGACTGTTGCTCAGGCGCCCCTGAAAGAGGTTCTCGCCCAGGTCGTTGTCCGGTTTGGTACGGAAGAGGATGTTGCCATGCGGATCCAGAAAGATCAGATCATAAAAACCCTGGAGTTTGAGCGAGGGTTCGATCTCCTCAGTCAGGGGTTGGGTGATCTTTTTCCATTGCGCGGACTGAACAAATTTCTCGGGGCTCATTTTGCTTTGATGATACGCCTCGGCCAGGGTGAGGAACTGATGCTTTTTCTGTGGTGTACTGGAGTTGATGTTTAGATAGTCACTGGCTTCGTCGAAAAAGGTGTAGATGTATTTCAGCCGGAGCTGGGAGGAGGAGTTCAGTGATTTGATGGCCACAATGGTCAGTCCCTGATAAGCATTCAGAAAATTGATGAAACTTACCACCGCCAGCGGGAAAAAAGAAATGGCAAGGAACCAGATAAACAATGATTTACCTACGCCAATATTACGCCAGGTACGCAGGGAATATTTTAGGCGTTCCCATTGATTTGCTTCATTATAGTCAATAAAATCCTTCTTGTCGGTCTCTTTCATAAACTGAAAATTTGCTGATCACTCGTCTTGCTGATATTTTTCGGCGATTTCGTACAATTCGTCGGGGTTGATGGGTTTGGTGAGGTAATCGTCCATGCCGGCAGCAATACACTTTTCCTTGTCGCCTTTCATGGCCAGCGCCGTCATGGCGATGATGGGCACATGCCGCTGGCTGCCTTTTTCCGATGCTCGGATGTTCACCGTGGCGGTAAAGCCATCCATCACGGGCATCTGCACATCCATCAGGATCATAAAAAAGCGCATCGGGTCTTTTTTCACCAGCTCAAAGGCTTCTTTTCCGTTTTCCACGGAATGAACCTGCCATCCCTTTTTCTGCAGGAACTGGGTCACCACCTTGCGGTTGATGAGCTGGTCTTCGGCGATCAGGATCTCCCGGGAACTGGAAAAGGGAATGTTGATCTGTTTGGTGACGGCATCCGTGCTGATCTGCTTGCTGTGGAAAACCTTTTCAATTTCTTCCTTCACCAGGGTTTCCGATGTCTTGCCTTCGAGGAAGTTCTTCAGATCGGGTTGCATGACGGGTTTCACGATGAAGTTGAATTGTCCGGATTACTTGATCCGGTCGATCTTGATGCTGGATTGGGAGGACGTCAGGAAAACGACCTCGCTTTTCATGTCCGAGTCGGACAGGCGGGAGATGATCTCTTCGGGTTCTTTGTTTTCGATAGTAAAATCGATAAACAAAATGTCGAAGTCTTCATTTTTTGCCAGCTGGCAGGCTTCCTCCAAAGTTCCGGCCAGGCGCACATCGATCCCCCAGAAATCCATGAGTTTCATAAAACCCGCCCGGCAGTCCTTGTAATCGTCGGCCAGGAGGACTTTTTTATTTTTAAATTTTTTCGCCAGCGCGATTTTCTGATAATCCACCACCTGTTCGCCGGTGATCAGGTTCAGGGCAAAGCCAAACTTGCTGCCTTTGTTTTCTTCACTTTCCAGGGTGATGTCGCCGCCCATCAGGCTCACGAGTTTCCGGGCGATGTTCAGACCCAGTCCGGTACCCCCGTGTTGTCGGGCCACGGAAGAATCCACCTGCACATATTGCTGAAACAATGATTTTTGTTTTTCCTTGGGAATGCCGATGCCGGTTTCCTCTCCCGAAAACTGCAACCGGAGCTGCTCTTCCACCAGATCAAGGGCTTCCACCTTCAGTTTTATGTGACCTTTTTCGGTGAATTTGGCGGCATTGCTGAGTATGTTGGTCAGCACCTGGCGCAACCGCAACGGGTCGCCGATGATGATGTCGGGAATGCCGGGATCCAAATCCACCACCAGTTCCACCTCTTTGTCTTTCACATGAACCCGGGCAATCTTAAAGACTTTTTCTATGATGTCTCGCAGGCTGAATTCGATTTCTTCCAGCTCCAGCTTACCGGCTTCTATTTTCGAGATGTCCAGAATGCCGTTGATGATCTCCAGCAGGTTTTGGCCGGACGTTTTGATGTCGAGATATCGCTCGGCATGCATCGGATCAATACTCTTATCCAGCAGGCCCAGCTCCGCGATGCCGATGATCCCGTTCAGCGGCGAACGGATCTCGTGACTCATGGAAGCCAGGAAAGCACTCTTGGCCTGGTTGGCTTCTTCGGCTTCGTTTTTGGCCTGGTTGAGCTGCTCGATGGTATTTTGCAATTTCAGGGTGGTCTCCTCCAGCGCTTCCCGGTATTTAAAAAATTCGATGAAAGCGGAGATCTTACTTTTCAGGATCTCCAGATCCAGCGGCTTGTAGAGGTAATCCACGGCTCCGGATTCATAGCCCTGAAAGATATGCCTCCGCTGCTTGTTGATGGCCGTTATAAAAATAATGGGAATGTGTTTGGTACGTTCACTGCTTCGCATGATCTCGGCGGTTTCGAAACCATCCATGCCGGGCATTTGCACGTCAATGAGCGCGATGGCAAAATTATATTCCAGGAGAAGCCCCAGAGCCTCGTTTCCGGAGGAGGCCTTCACCAGGTTAAATTCAGGACTGTCCAGAATCCCTTCCAGGGTAAGCAGGTTTTCAGGTCTGTCATCCACCAGAAGGATGTTGTACTTTTTTTCAGCCATAGACAGGAATTAATTTTTACGAAGTCAATTCAGTTACTAACCAAGCAAAAGTAAAATATTTTTCTCAGAAATCCTGCTTTAATTCTCCGGCAGTTACAGGGCTCCTGAAGCAGCCTGCAGGAACAGCCGGAAAAAGAACCCTCCCCTCCTAACGGTTGCACATATTTTTAAAATCGCAATACGTGCAACGTTCAGGATCTGAGGTTTGTTCAAAGGGTTTGTTTTCATCAAACAGGGCAGTCAGGAGCCGGTTCAGCAGGTTCTCGAACTCCGGCATCGCATCATGGAGGGCTGCACCTTCCGGCAAAACGACTTCCGCCGGTTTTCCGGAGGCCGATTTCATGCTGATCAGGCCTGCATTCAGCTGACTTACACCGGGATTCACGGCGCGGTAGAGCCAGGCATAGGTCAGCACCTGAAAGGCCTTGGAATATTTGTCCTCGGTGATCAGCGCGTCCCAGTCTTTGATTTTCAGGTCGGCCTCCCGAACGGTACCGGTTTTGTAATCCAGGATCCGGATCCCCGGTTCCCCGGGAATACGGTCCACACGGTCGATAATGCCTTTGATGTTCACCTTCCCACCGGCAAAGGAAAACAGCGCTTTATATCCCAGTTCCACTCCCTCCAGATGTCGCTCTGTGGTTTGCAGATTGATCAAATCGTTTTGGATAAACCGTTCCACGTAGGCTTTGGCCACTTCAAAGATCAGCAGATTTTTTCCATAATTCAGATCATGAACACCATAGTATTTATCGAAGTTTTCCTTCAGGATGGTCCCCACAGCTGCCATCTGGCTTTCAAGAACCTCCGGAAGGATCTTCTGTCCCGCAAAGGGCTTATATAGTCTTTCGAGCACGCCGTGAACGACGCTGCCAAAGGTATCGGACTGTACCGAAGTTTCCACCGGATCGGGCGGTTCAATTTTCAGGACGTATTTCAGATAAAACTGAAGACTGCATCTGATGAAGGAATTCAAGGCTGACGGCGAAATACCGCTTTCTGCGAGAGCTTTCAGTCTGGGAAGCACTTCGCCGGTTTTTTCGACCGTGATCTCGCTTTTGAGATCATGGTCACGCAAAGGCGTATTCACCCACTGTTTTTTAAAAGTCAGGTTTGGGTTCTTCCCGGCCAGTTCGTGCTCCACCTGCCGGATAAAGCGGCTGGGCTCTCCGTTTCCAAAGACATCCGGTTCCGAATTGAACAGATAAACCACATGCTGCGCCCGCTGCAGGAGCCTAAAGAAATAATAGGAAAAAATGGCCGACTTGGTATTGGGCAGCGGCAACCCGTGATTTCTTCTCAGGTCGAAGGGAATAAAGGACTCGGAAAAACCCGTTTTCGGAAGGATGCCTTCGTTGGCGCCGATGATGATCACATTTTCAAAATCCAGACTCCTGGTTTCAAGCATACCCATGATCTGAACGCCCGTCAGAGGTTCGCCTTTCAGGCTCACCTCCTGGCGGTTCAGCACCTGGGCCACGATCTTTTGCAGTGCTCTGAAGTTCAGCACCGCTGCCTGTTCTTTCAGCATTCCCTCTAACACTTTCGTGAGACGGAAGACCAAAACCAACTGGGACTGCAGCAACGCTCCGGTTTTTTCCCTGAATTCAGGACCGGCCTGTAAAAGTTGCAGGAAAGTTCCCAGCTGAAAGAGAAAATCAGCGGGTTTTTTCAGTTTTCCGAAAAGGACTTCCATCAGCGAACGGGTGTCTTCCGAAAAATCCATTTGATACAATTCCCGTGCTTCGACAAAAAAACCGGGGATCGATTTCATGAGCGAAAGCGTTTCCGCGCCCCTTCCCAGCATCTCCATAACCGGACTCCGTAACAAAGTAAGCAGCGACGCCACCGGGATCCTGTGAGCGGGATCTTCCTCGCGCAGGACCAGCATTTCCAACCATGCCAGGATGAAATGCGCCAGCGGCCCGTCTTTTAATGGATACCCGAGACTCACGTTGTACTGAAGTGCCGACCCGTTGCCGGTTTTCACCGGAACGGCATTTAGCAGCGGGATCAACAGGTCTTCCTCACCAAGGACCACCAGGGTGCCGGCAGGATCGTAATGAGAATCGGAAAACCATCTCTGCAGGGTCTGTGCTGCAAAGGCAACCTGCCCCACATATTTGGGAACCCCGACCACTTCGAGCGTCTTTGGATCCCGGGTCAGGTGGTCTTCCACCCAGGCAGGATCTGAAATCTTCAGGGACTTCAATGCCTGCCGGATGAACCGGGAAGCTTCATGCGGATGCCGCCGGTTTTCGAAATAAAAAGTATCCGCGTCGACCAGATAATCGAAGCGATAATCGTTTTTCAGGGCAGTCATCAGTTGTTTTTCCGATTCCGTCAGCGCATTAAATCCGGCAAAGACAAAATGTTCCCAACGGATGGCCTTTTTTACGGAGTCATAATTTTCCGCCACCCGGCGATAGGCCATGGCCTTATACGCCAGATTTTTTTCAAGCAAACTTTTCTGCAGTCTTGAATAATAAGTGAAAAGCGACTGGAAAAATTTTAGATAGTTTTTCTGGATCTCTGTCAGGGGTTTCTCTCCCAGGTTCCAGCGCTCCAGTGCCTTAATGTCGGTAAGCTCGCTGAAAAGGGTTTTCGCATTCGCAAGATAATAGTCGATATCGCTGAAGTCGTTGATCATCAGCGGGGCCCAGTTCAGAAAATCCTCCAGCGGGCGGGCTTTTTCCCCTTCGATCACACGGTGGATCTGATAAAGTTCGAAATCAACCACCACGGCATCGGCCGCATTGAGTCCTGACAACGCCATCATCAGCTCGTCGATGGTCAGGATCTCCGGGAGCCAGGAATTCCGCGGAAGCGCCTCCATCAAGTATTTTTTCAGGAAAATCCCCGATCGGTGGTTGGGAAAGACCACCACCGTTTTAGATAAATCCGTAACAGATTCTCCGGCCAGAAGCGCTGCGACTTTTTCAAGAAATTTTTTCTGGTCCCGCATAAATTCATTCCCTCCCGAAAGAACAATGGGTCTTCATCGTTTGATTTTCAACTTTCTGACCGTTACTCATACAAAAAGCGTTTAATACTTTGTTTGGGTGTTTTTTCAAAAGGTTCCGGATGGAGGACCATTTTTGTCACGGCCATGTAGGCCGGGAAATGTTTGTTCAGTTCCTTGCGGTAATCTTCCAGTTTCTGCGCCAATTCTTCCCGGCTCAGCTCCATGGCCTTGACGACGTCTTCGTCTGGAAAGATCAATGCCACGAGTTTTTCTTCGCGCTTCACCACGAGTGATTCGGCCACGCAAGCCCGGTTGTTGATGACCGACTCGATTTCCTCGGGATAGATATTTTGTCCGGAGGGTCCCAGGATCATGCTTTTGCTGCGGCCCTTAATAAAGATGAAACCGTCTTCATCCATCAGGCCAAGATCGCCGGAATGCAGCCAGCCGTCCTTATCGATGGCGAGGTTGGTGGCTTCCTTGTTTTTGTAATAGCCTACCATCACATTTTCTCCGCGCATCAGGATCTCGCCCACCTCGTGGATGGGATCCGGGGAATCGATCCGTACCTCCAGGCTGTCGACGGGCTTCCCGCAGGATCCCAGCTTGGCTTCCGCCGAGGCGGCATAGGAAACCAGCGGGCCGCATTCGGTCATACCGTAACCCACTGTGATGGGGAAACCGATCTTGCGGAAAAAGGATTCGATCTCTTCGCTCAGGGCAGCACCCCCCACCACGACTTCTACAAAATTTCCGCCGAAGCCCTCTCCTACGCCGGCCCGGACTTTCTTTAGGATCAATTTGTTAAGACCCGGGGTTTTCAGCATCCAGTTGATGGGCGCTTTCCGGATCTGAGGTAAGATCCTTTTTTTGTAGATCTTCTCGATCACCAGCGGCACCGAAAGAATCAGCCGGGGTTTCACTTCCTGAAACGCACTGGTAATGATGGCAGGGGTCGGCGTTTTGGTCAGAAAGGTGATGTGACATCCCAGCGTAAAGGGAAACAGGAACTCAAAAGCCAGGCCGTAGGAATGCGCCATGGGCAAGAAAGACACGATCTTGTCACCCGACTGCAGGGGCATGTGGTTTTGCGCAAACCGCACATTGGCAGCCAGGCTGTTGTGCAAGAGCATTACGCCTTTGGAATAACCGGTGGTTCCCGAAGTATAGCTGATCTCAGCCAGTTCCGAATTCTCCACCTTCGGGAGCTGGAAGGTTTTCGCATCCAGTCCGGTTGGAAATTTGTCTTTCAAAAGGCCGCTCAAAGAATGAATAATCTCATCCAGGTGTTCGATCTTGGAAAAGACGGGCATCAGCTCTTCCAAACCATAAACGTATTGAAGGTCCATCATCTGTTCAATGTCGAGCTTGGGCCAAATGGAGGATGCGCTGAACAGGACTTTCGACTCGGAATGGTTTACAATATAATGGACATCCTTGGGCAGAAAATCGGGCAGGATGGGAACGGCCACCGCGCCATAGGTCACGATGGAAAGAAAAGCCACGCCCCAGTTGGCGGAGTTTTTCCCGATCAGCGCGATCTTGTCCCCTCTTTTAATCCCGGTTTTTTCAAAAGTGATGTGAAATTTCAGGATGGCTTCCCCCACTTCTTTATAAGTCAGTGTCCTGCCACCGAAATCCGACAACGACGGTTTTTCAAGATTTTCTTTGATAGCTGCATTGAAGTAAGCAACTAAATTTTCATTTATCATGGAAATGGTCTTAAAGTTTCGAGCGCGATACCTAGAACAAAGTTACAAAATTTCGGACGAAATGAGACGAAAATCCGCAGCCTAAAAAATCGCCCTCTCAACGTGAATTTCGGGATGTAAATTAAATGATAGAAGAAAGGTTCTTTCACTCCATAAATTTAATTTCAGTTATTTACATGAACATTCCCTCTCTTTCGATCCTCGTTTTAATCCCGAATATGAGAAAACCTAGCATAAAAAGTAATACCTTTAGCCTACACTATTTGCAGGAATGAGCATACAGAAAAAGGTACTGATCACAGGAGCCAGCGGTTTTATCGGCGGTTTTTTGGCGGAGGAAGCCGTCCGGCGCGGGTATCAGGTTTATGCCGGTATTCGCAGCAGCAGCGAAACGGGATACTTAAATAAGAAAGAGGTCCGGATGTTCACCATGGATCTCAGCAATACATCGCGGATGATCCGGGATTTTCAGGAGATGGCCAGACAGGGGGTTCGCTTTCAGTATGTCATTCACAATGCAGGTGTCACCAAGGCGGTCCGGAAAGAGGATTTTATGACTGTGAACTGCCGTTACACCCAAAATCTGGCGGAAGCCCTGCTGGAAAGCCAATGCCTTCCGGAAAAATTTTTGTACATGAGCAGCCTGGAGGCCTATGGGCATGGGGATGAAAACACCGGTGCCCCGGTGCGGGAGAGCGATAAGCCCCAACCTTTTTCACTGTATGGGAAAAGCAAGCTCAAAGCAGAGCAATACCTGAGTTCGCTTTCGGGATTTCCCTGGCTGATCCTGCGCCCCACGGGCGTTTACGGCCCAAGAGAAAGGGATTATTACGTTTATCTAAAGGCCGTCAACCGGGGTTTTGAATTTTATATCGGTCGGAAAAAGCAGTATTTGAGTTTTGTTTATGTCCGGGACCTGGCGCGTTTGGTCTTCCTGGCCCTGGAATCCAGCATACTGAACCGGTCGTATTTTGTTACGGACGGATATACCTATACCAGCGAGGAAGTGGCCGGCATCGTGAAACGGATCCTGGGAAAAAAATGTCTCAGGCTTGTGGTGCCCAAATCCATGGTTCGTTGGATCGCCGAAGTGGCAGAGCCCGTTTCGGGACTTCTGCATCGCCAAACGGTGCTGAACCGGGATAAATATCGGGCATTGACCTGCACCAACTGGCGTTGTGATGCCTCCGGGATCCGGGAAGACTTTGACTTCAGGCCGGAATATGACCTGGAAACCGGAATGCGGGAGACGATCGCCTGGTACAGGGCCCACCGGTGGCTGTAATTTCCGATACCATCCACAGCCGTCCCGATGCGGAAATTGTTCATAACCTTTTTAATAAAATTTAAGATTGCGTCATTTCTTTCGTAAAATAACCGGCTTTTAAACTTTATCGGTCTGTTTTTCAACTATATGAAACAAAAAGAGGCCTGAAAATCCGGGAGAACGAATTTTGACCGGCAGCGCATAGCCCCTGACGGACAGTGAAAAAGAAAACAACGGTTTTGAAAATATGAAATAAAAATTTGTATATTTGCCGCACTAATTAATCCTATTAAAATTTCCTTTTTAAGATTTTCTATTACGCGGATCATTAGAAATTATTCGATTTTATTTTTCTGACCTTAATGAAATTAATTTAAGATATATGTATGATATTATAGAGCTTAACGGCAAGCAGGAGACCGAACTGCGTCAGATTGCCGAGCAATTGAGTATCGGTAAGACTGACAAGTTATCCAAACAGGACCTGATCTATCAGATCCTGGACCATCAGGCTGCCAATCCATCTTCAGTTGCTGTAGACAACGAAAGAAAGTCGGCTGCTGATAAACGTGACCGCAAGCGGAACAATCCCGGAACTGCCACCCAAAGAGAAGCCAAAGAGGGAGAACAGGAGAAGAAAGAAGAAGTCAAGGCCTCAGAAAAGCCCAAAGCCCGCTCCCGCCGCGGAAGACCCGCCAAGCCTGCTACACCCGTAGCTTCTTCCAATCCCAATGTCAAGATCGAAAAAGATTCCGATAATAAGGAAAAACAGGCTACCGAAACCAAACCGGCAGATGAAAAAGCAGCCAAAGCACCGGTAGCAGAAAATCCGGGTGAAAAAACTACCGCTCCCAGGGAAGAAGCAGCAAAAAATACCCCAGCCGAAAGCACTGATCAAAATGGGGCCCCCGTCAAACGCAAATCGCATCTGGAACAATTCGAAGCCAAGAAGAAAAGAAAAAGAATTTCGGAAGCCGAACCGGTAAACGAAGAAAAGGCAAAATTTGTTCCCAACAGCGAAACCAAACCCCAGGAAGCAGCTGAAGCCAAAGAAACGGCCCCGGCTGCCCCAGTTGCCGCTCCCACTTCGGAAGCCAGCAAACCAAAAACAGAGGCGCCTGACAAAGAGGCCCAGAAAGCCCTTTACGCTTTCGAACTGGAAGGGATCATCGAATCGGAAGGGGTACTGGAAATCATGCCTGATGGATATGGATTTCTGCGTTCCTCAGATTACAACTACCTGAACTCCCCCGACGACATTTATGTATCGCAGTCACAGATCAAATTGTTCGGGCTGAAAACCGGAGATACCGTTCGCGGCACCATCCGTCCTCCCAAGGAAGGCGAAAAGTATTTCCCGCTGATCAAGGTCATTTCCATCAACAACAAAACCCCTGAGGAGATCCGCGACCGGATTCCTTTCGATTATCTGACCCCGCTGTTCCCGCAGGAAAAATTCTCGCTGACGGGTCATGCCAAAGAAACCATTTCCACGCGGATCATGGATATGTTCTGCCCTATTGGAAAAGGCCAGCGCGGTTTGATCGTGGCCCAGCCAAAGACCGGAAAAACGGTCCTGCTGAAAGAAGTAGCCAACGCGATCGCCCTGAACCATCCGGAAGTTTATCTGATCATCCTGCTGATCGACGAACGGCCTGAGGAAGTAACCGATATGGCGCGCAGTGTAAACGCCGAAGTCATTGCTTCTACTTTCGACGAACCAGCTGAAAAGCATGTTAAAATTGCCAATCTGGTACTGGAGAAAGCCAAACGCATGACGGAAAGCGGTCACGATGTGGTGATCCTGCTGGATTCCATCACCCGTCTGGCCCGTGCCTACAATACCGTTTCACCTGCCTCCGGGAAAGTTCTTTCCGGTGGCGTGGAAGCCAACGCATTACAAAAGCCGAAACGATTCTTCGGAGCAGCACGTCAGATCGAACACGGCGGATCGCTCACCATCCTGGCTACCGCGCTGATCGACACAGGTTCAAAAATGGACGAAGTGATCTTCGAAGAATTTAAAGGTACCGGAAACATGGAGTTGCAACTCGACCGGAAACTCGCCAACAAGCGCATCTTCCCGGCAATCGACATCGTCTCCTCCAGCACCCGTCGCGAAGACCTGCTGCTGGAAAAAGACATTCTCCAGCGTATCTGGATCCTCAGAAATCACCTGGCCGACATGAATCCCATCGAAGCCATGGAATTCCTGAAAGACAAAATGAAGTTTACCAAATCAAACGAGGAATTTCTGATCTCCATGAACGGTTGATCCGCAGAAATTTAAAAAAGCAAAGGCTTTCTCAGATGCTGAGAAAGCCTTTTTTATTTCTACGCCAGGTATTTCCGGCTTAGGTCCATGAGATCCAGGCCATTGAAATTCCCCGAGCTCATCATCAACAAGACCAAGGGTCGATCCGATTTTCGTGAGAGCCAGGGTTGCAAGGCCCGGGAATCATCAAATACACGAAGGTCATGCCTTTCGAAGGCTGAAATAATGTCTTCGGGCTTCAGCATGTCCATGCGTTTGACCTGCAGGGCGTGCGGATTGAAATACACCGCCGCTTCATCCGCGTCATCCAGGGCATGCCGGTATTGTTTCAGAAATCCCGGGTTCAGGCTGCTGTAAGTATGCAGCTCAAAGCACGCCACCAGGTGATGGTCGGGGAATTGTTCCCTGACAGCAGCCAGGGTAGCCTTCAGTTTGGAAGGCGCATGGGCAAAATCCTTGAACAGGGTGCCCC
>JBJKPL010000159.1:0-11151 GCA_046706345.1 Candidatus Sulfidibacterium sp. | reverse complement strand
TTGCCCAGCTGTCGCGGATTGCGCACGCCGATCATGATACCGGTGATATCGCCCAGATTCGGACTTCCCACCACCGTGATCTTGCTGGTACCGTCGGATTCGGTATAGGGCATCGTCAGCGACACCCCGGAGCTACCCCCGCGGATCGCCGTATTGCGGTCTTCTTTCACCTGCACCAGCTTGGCCAGGTTCACATCCATCTGGTTGGCGGCGGGCCAGATGGCATTGGGATCCGCCGAAGAGGTGTACCAGGGCGTAAACTGAAGCGGGATCTCATATTCATAATAATTCTGGGTGAAGTCGGAACCGATGCGAATGAACGCCGTGAGATCGCCGTCTTTGATATTTTCGTTGGCCAGCAGTTTTTCGGCATGCACATACATCTGCAGGTCCTTGTATTGCCGGAAATCAAAACTCACATTTTTATACGCCGCCCGCGAATCTCCGTCCTGCAGATTCTCCACGGTAAACTGCAGCGATTGCTCGTTGAGCCGCACGTAATTCGTGGTGCCATAGTTGACCTCGCGGGTAACGCCCGGAGGAATGACATACGGCACCGGTGAGCGGTTGGCATTTTCCTCCAGGTTCACCGTGGAAACCACAAAATGGGTCTTGTCGGCCGCGTCACCCGTCAGGTTCTCTGCCGGGGTCAGCAGCGACTGATCATAGCTACGCCAGTCGCCACGCACCAGCTCAAAGGTGGCGAAGCGGCAGACGATGGGCTTGTCAAACCCCCGCATAAATACCCGCATGAACCGGATCGACTGGAAACCGCTGATGTTCCCCACCACCTTGTTGGGAATCCGCACCGGGATCATGAATTGGTACCATTTTACACTGGTGGTCTTCCCGTTGGGAAGGTGGATGTTGGCCGCCTGATGAATGTCCGTAATGTAGTTCTCGCCCACTTTCATTTCAGATGGATCCAGATTGATCTTATACTGATAATAGCGTTCCGATTCGCTCAGGGTATTGTCGTTGTTGATGTCTTCTTTGTTGGGGAGATTGGTGGCCACCGTACTGTAAGGCTCCGGTTCCGGGAAATTGGGGGTGGAATTGCCTTCCGGGTCGTTGTATCGCTTGTATCGCTCGGTGATGCTGGAATACAAGGGGTTGTTATCGAAATCCGTACCCCGGTAATAATGATAGTCGTCCGAGGACGGGTCATGATAGGCTTTGATGTAAGCCGAATCACCGGTACCATAGCGTTGTCGGATCAGATCAAGGAAGGTTTTCTGAAAGAACGCATCCTCGTTTTTGTCACCCAGACCGTCGTAACCCACATCCTGAAACTGCCGGGCGCCGGCAATGTTGCTGAAAGATTCCACCAACGCCTGTTGCTGTGGCACGCGTCCCCATAACGTGGTGTCCACATTGGAAACCACATCGGAAGTGGGCAGTCCGTTTTCGTAACTCTTGCGCCCGTCGCGTAAAATATCTTCGGAAACATCACCCAAATCAATGTATAGCTGCCCTTTGTTGTTGGGATCCGAGGTAAAGGGATCCATCATCCAGAATTCAATATACTGAATGTTGGAAGCATCAAAGTCGGTGGTCTGCAGTGCCCGCATCATGCCGCCCCAGCGCGACTGCGGATCGGCCAGGTTGCCGTTGGCCAGGACGCCGGCCGAATAGGGGCCGGGGTACACATCATAATTGTACTCTCCGCGGTCCGAAGGGAAGAACGCCAGGTTAAAGACAGGAATGTTGGTGGGCGTTCCGTTGGGGATGTCTTTGTTGGGAAAGACCTCCGACTCCAGCACCTGCCGGGTGGAGTTTTTCGAGATCTCATCCTTGGTGATGTTCTTCGGCCGGTTGCTGCCACGGACATCGTAAAAGATCGACGGATCGATAATGTACCAGGAAAGCAATGCCCGGTTTTTACCGTAAGCCAGGCCCGTGTTCGGTGCTGCCTCAGGGAAAAGGTCCGGCTGCCCTTGCGGGGTGCTGGCCAGGAACCATGAATTCACATTGGTCAGGTCGATGGTGGATTTGGCGCCTTCTAAATCATCCACATAACTGGTACCCGACTTGCCGACAGTCCGCGAATGTCCCGGAAGGAATTCGGCCACTTCGGCATTGTAGTGAACCTTCGACGGTGTATTGGGGGTTACGCCGGGTAGCCTGGACAACAACCTGGAGATCCATCGCGAATCTTTTGTATAGGCCAGGTCCAGACCCCAGATGGTATTCGAGACCGGGTCCTGTCCGTAATTGACCTTCTGCGTCAGCGGCCGCTCATGGAGGTTCAGGAACGTGGCCCCCAAATGGAAATCGGGGGTGAATTCATGGTCCACATGAATACCCATCATGGTCTTCTGCTGCACATTGAACAACGAATTGTTTTCCAGCGAAACATGGATCGGCGTACCCGAATTCAGAATGCCCTGATTCAGAATGGTGATCTGCCCCAGGGTATAATCCACCGTATAATCTACATTTTCCTGCAACGGAACCCCGCCGGCGGTAACCTTTACCGACCCCTGGGGTATGTTCATGGCATTCAGGCTGATCGTGGAACCCGATTGCGACTTGTACGAACCTTCCAGGAGGAATTTATTCTTGTCGGCGTATTGTTCCGCCTGGCTTTTGGTCATGGTATACAAGGAATCGTAGGCGTATTTGTTGGCCAAATCAGGATTGTTGGGAAAGACATGGGTGTGAATGTAACTTCCGAAAGGCTGCAGCACGGTAAAATAAATGCGGCCGTCGCTGGCCTGGAATGTCCCGCCTTTGGTTTCTGCCCCGTCGATAAAGTCGAAAAATCCGTCACCCCCCGAAATGGGGTTCATCTGCTGATCCAGGTTATCGAGCCCGAAAAGATGGATCAGCGGAACGCCTTTCACCCCCGAAGGGCCTTCGGTAAAATATCCGGTAGGCACGCCCTGGGAATTGCCGGAATACAAAATATTGAAGACAAAATCCTGCTTCTGGACCTGATAGGCGCCGATGGAATAGACGTTTTTCATCATTAAATTCCACATGGGCATATGGGTGTTCAGCGTGTTGCTCTTCAGCAGTTTCACGATCAGGTTTTTGGGTGTGTTGATGCCCTGATCTGAAAACTCACCTACCTGAAATACCTTGTTCTGACCGATCACGGTATATTGAAAAGCCACCGCCAGCACCTGGTCGTCGTTCAGAGCGGTATTCAGGGAAATAAATCCCAGCTTGGTGTTCACGGTGTATTCGGAAGGCTTCAGCAGACGGGCATTTTCCAGCTTGACGTAATCCTCGCCGGAGGTAAAATAACCGGTCTTTCCAAGGCGCATCGGGTCGCCCGTAAGGTAACTGGTGACCGTATTGATGTTCCGGATCTGTGCGGTGTCCATCCGCGCAAGCAGGTTGTTCGACTGGTTGGTGGGAAATTGAGATCCTGCCGAAGGGGTGACGTTGGGGTTGAAAATCTCGGAAGTCTTTCCTTCGCCCAGGTCTGTAAAAGCAACAATATTCCGGTTTTGTGAGGTGGCCGGACCGATGTTGGTGACCCAGACCTCGATTTTGGTGATGTTGATATCCGATGAGATGATGGGCAACGTCTTCAATGCCTGCTCATAATGATCCCTGAAGTACTGACTCAGGAAAAAATGGCGGTTGTTCTCATAATCCAGCGGCGTCATTTTGAACGTATTCTGCTGCGCTCCGTTCTGAATGGTGAGATTTTGTGTCTGGCTCTGTTGTTGCGAAAACACGGCTGTGACTGTTGTTTTTCCGAACTGAAGCTTGGTTTTCACGCCGAAAAGGCTTTGTGCCCCGTTGATCAGGGAAGACTGCAGCGGCATACTGACATTTCCTGCTTCGATAGATTTGATAATGTCGTCTTTCTTACCGACATATTTCAGCTTGAGCGTATTTTCGAAATTGAAAGATGACTCGGTATTGTAATTGGCTTTGAAGGAAAGCTTGTCGCCGATCCTGGCATCCACGTTCATCTGGATCTTCTCATTGAAATCGAAATTGGTGGTGTGCAGCTGATTGACATTCAATGTGGGGTCGTCGCGGTAATTGGAAAGCACCCCCATGCTCACCTCCGCCGTTCCCTGGGGGCGGATGTCGATGCTGTTGCTTCCGAAGATCTGCTCAAAAGCTTTGCTTTTAACATAAATCTTCGGGATCAGCCGGGTACCTACCGCCGTGCCGCGGGTGAGGGCTCTTTGCTGCCAGTATTGTTCAAGGCTTTGTTTTGATTCAAGTTTCTGGAATTCTTTAAAGTCCATGACCGTCGGCGTGCGATATTCAAAGGGGCCGACTTTCGAGCGGAATTCATAAGTGTTGGTAACCGGATCGTAGAAGATCTCTTTTTGGATGTTGGGAGGCGCTTTCAGATACAGCGGGCTGGGCCGGAGTGTATCCAGCGACGGAATACCCGTATAATCCCGGAACGGAAAGAGCAGATGAAAATGCGTGGTGTCTCCTACAACCGGAGCCGACGGAATAGTCTGGGCCTGCATTGCGGCACTTTCCGACAGGAGGCCTGCCAGAAACAACAATGTTATCCTGAAAGAGTATAAAATTGCTTGCCTCAATTTTTTCAATAATTGTTTCGCAGGTTATAAGATCTTTAAAGATTCCTTGATCAACTCTTCTACACTATCTACGGAGGACTGTTTCAAGACCTTTTCGATGGCCCTGGTGGCGACCACTTTATTGAAACCAAGGATTAACAAACCAGATAACGCCTCCTGCTGTATTGTATTGTGGGAAAACGCCAAATTTTCAGTGGTTAATCCCTCTTTGGATAGTTTGTCTTTTAAGTCGACTACAATACGTTGAGCGGTCTTTCCCCCAATGCCCTTGACCCGTTGCAAACGGCCGGCATCTCCTGAGGAAATGGCCGAATAAGCTTCTGATGTGGTCAGGGAGGACAACACCAGCCGGGCCGTATTGGCTCCCACACCCGACACCGAAATCAGCGCCTGGAACAGCGCCCGCTCAGCGACATCCGCAAAGCCAAACAAAAGCTGTGCATCTTCACGGATCACAAAATGCACATAGAGTTTTCCGTGGTCCAGATCCTTGATCTTTTCGTAAGTATTCAGGGAGATGTGGATCAGATATCCGATGCCCTGATTTTCAACCACAACATAAGTCGGGGTCTTTTCGGCGAAGATTCCGCTAAAGTATTCGTACATATCGAGTCAGGTTTTCTTCCTTTTTACAGAATACACAAAAATACAATTAATCCGTTATGTTCTCTGAATAGCAACAGGAAACAATATCTTAATAACACTGCAAAAAAAGGCCTTGTTCCCCAAACATTCAGGCCCGTTTTTTTTCTTCAGCAAAAGGTCGTGATGCCCGAAGTTCCCCGAAAAAAAATTTCAGCAGGTCTGGTCAGGCACAACCTTCCGAAAAAAATTATTAACAAATCTTAAAAATCAAGAGCCTCAATACTATAAAGTCTAATTTGCGTTCCTATTTAAAATGGGTTCAAATAAAAATAATAACAGGACAGTTTAATTAATCACAATAAATCAATTACAATGGATCGAAGAAAATTTTTAAAATCATCCTGTGCCATTTGCGGAACGGCCGTGATCGGGTCCCTGGCCTTTCTGGAAAGCTGCGGAAAAGCGGGAGTGAGCCCCACTGCCGGCCCTGTCAACTTTACCCTTGATCTTTCCCAGTCGTCAAATTCAGCACTGAAATCTGCCGGGGGGTCAGTCATCTCCCACAGCGTCATTGTCATCAATACGGGCAGCGGTTTTGTTGCCTTATCGGATATTTGTACCCATCAGGGATGTTCGGTATACTACAATGCCAATGGTCACGACCTGGTATGCCCCTGCCATGGCGGCACTTACAACCTGAGTGGGACGGTCATCGCCGGACCGCCGCCGGCTCCCCTGAAAAAATACACGGTTTCCCAGAGCGGCAACATCCTAACCATTAAAGGATAACGGTTTACAACCTCATCCGAACATCTGATTCTAATTCTGATCAGCGTCGGCCCCTGGGCCGGCGTTTTTCATTTCCTAAAGGGGTCGGGAAAACAAGGTCATTCGTCCGGTTCAATATGCACATGCACGGCGCATCGTGGCAGTTCCGATTTGATTTTTTCTTCAACCATTGTCGCAATTTCATGCGATTGATGCACATCCAGGTCGGGATTTACATGAATATTGACTTCCACAAAAATATCTGCCCCGGCAACCCGGACTTTTAAGTCATGGAAATATTCCACACCCCGGATCTGCTTTAGGATATTTCGGAGCTTTTCGGTTACCTCCTCCGGTACCCGGTCCAGCAGCATGTTCACCGACCGTTTTCCCAGCCGGTAGGTAACCACCAGAATAATAGATGCCACCGCCAGCGCAGCCAGGCTGTCGGCAGTGTAAATCCCGAATTGTGCGCAGATCAACCCAAGCAACACCACGGCGGAACTCCAGATGTCGGTGGAAAAATGCAACGCATCTGCTTCCAGTGCCTGGCTCTTATGCTTCCGGGCCACCCGCATCAACGCACGAGACCGCGAAAAGTCGATAACGATGGAGGACACCACCACCAGATAACTCCAGAACGTCACTTCGATGTGGGTGCGTCCGGTGATCAGCCTGTTGGCCGCTTCATAAATGATCCAGATGCAGGTGACGAAAAGCAGCATGGTCTCGACAAAAGCCGACAGGTTTTCCACTTTTCCATGTCCGAAATGGTGTTCCCGGTCCGGCGGTTTGTCGGAAATCCGGACAGCAAAAAAAGTGATGGCCGCCGCCACCAGATCCAGCCCCGAATGGAGGGCTTCCGACAAAATACCCAGGCTGCCCGTGATCATTCCCACCACCAGTTTAAAGCTCGTGAGAAACAACGCGGCACCTACCGAGATCAGCGCAATACGTTTTTTTTCGTTTTTCATGCAGGCTTAAAAATTACCTAAAGATCCCTGACCTTGTGTTCAAAACCTGACGGATCTTGATTTTTGGGTGCAAGTGGGTTCCTGATGTAAATTTAAGCCTTTTTTCCGTTCCGAAGCTCCGGAGGAAATCAGTGTTTTACCAACAGAATCTTTCCGTTCCCCTTCTCAACGACAGCAGCAAAAAAAGATTTGAGTCTTTGATAATCAAATGCCGGATAGACCGGCCATTTAAAAGCATATTCCAGAGAGATGACCACCTGATTTCCGGTTTGAACCGCAGTGTATTTCAATTCAAACAGATCGTTACTGATGTCCAGGGGACGGGGTAATGTTCGGATCGTGTAACCAGAGGGGACCGTAATTGTGGTGACAAACATTTTATGGTCCGGATAGATCAGGTCTATAGGATAGGTCCTGGTCTTTTCGGTAAACGGATTGGCCGTATCGATTTCGTGAAAGAAAGGAGACAGGGAGATCGTATCCGTTCCGGCGACAGGTGCTTTAAAATCATAACGCAGCCTGTAAGGATCCTTCCGTTGATGCTGAACGACGAGGGTGGAAGTCTCCGGGGTGTAATTCCATCGGTTCAGGATCTTTGCCAAAACACCGGCCTGATCCAGCTCCTGTTTTCTCAGCGCGAGCGCATCATATCCGCTGGCTTCTTTCGAAACATGCACCTGCAATCTGTTCGCGCTGATCACCGCCACGTTTTTGGTCATTGTCTGGGAAGACGGGGTTCGATCCAGCAACACCCAGTCGGGCTTTCCCGCTTTCAACACCAGTCCCTTGCCGTTAATGCACCTTATCGGGAGACAGTCGTTCAGACAAAGCGGCGCCGTGGCGTCTGTCAACACCTGCCTGCCGTCGACCCGGGCCACCACGATCACATCGTTGAAAGAAGGTAAATAGGGGTCGGTACTGCGGACCAGGCCGTGACGCCGGGTACTGATCAGCACGGGATGGGCGTCGATTCCCGCCGACCGGAGCAGACTCACTGCCATCAGGTTGATGTCGGCAGCATTCCCCGTTTTTTCCGAGATCAGTTTTCCGGGTTTTTGGGATGGGACATAATCCAGATCATGATTCCAGTGAAAGTGGTTCTTCAGGAAATTCATCACCGCTTCAAACCGGGCAGCTTCGTCTTGCTTTTTCAATGCCGCCATATTCATCAGCCTGGCAGCAGGTTTCAGGCTCTTTTTCAGGTATTTTCCGAGATCTTCTTTTTTCAGCAGCTGAGTGATGAGCTGGCTCCAGGTAGAGGCCATATTCTCCGATCCGCCACTGGGGTAGATGATCTTTGAAAGCTGGAAGTTCACCCGCATCAGATAATTGTTCACCGTCGGCACAAAGTCCTTGTCGCGGAATGCAGGGACATCGTTCATGGCCAGGTTCAGCACATCATCGTAATAGACCGTGCCTTCATAGGTATGTTTTAAAAAGTGATCTACACCGGAAGAATAATAATCCGGCTTTTTATCGCCCTGCAGCTGCCAGGTATATTTATAAAAGGGCATCATCCTGACGGTGTAGGCACTGTAAACCACCGGGATGGTCCATTGAAAATTCCAGGAGGGCAGGTCATAGGGAGAATTTGTTTTCCACATATACCGGTATTCAATGACCGAACCTTTTTTCACTTCGGGCAACTCAAATTCCGTCACGTACCGTGTGGCGCTCAGTTTGATGGTATGGATATCTTTGGCTTTAAGTTTGGTTCGGACGATCTGGCCGTTTTCATGCGTCAGAGTAATCGCTTCCACATTGTAAACCAGTTCACTGACCGCATCATTGATCTGATACGGGATCGCTACTTTGGCGTATGCCTTTCCCGCATCCGTAAAAATCTTGATCTTGGTCCGACGGTTGTAAATGATGGTCACGCCTTTTTCATCGCCAAAGAACTGCACCTTACCCAGATCGTCGAGCACAACCGCCGGGGCATCGGGATAGGCGGGATTTGGTTTCAGATCGAGTTCGCTGCGGCTTGCCTGACCGAATTTAGTAGCAAAATCATCCTGCGCGCGGGCAACAGAAAAGAAAAGGAGAAAAATAAAGATCGCCGGGACAAGTCGTTTCATGATATTTTGATGTTTTTAAGTCACATTTTCTTCGGCAGCCAACAGAAGATCCAGCACCCGGTTCCGCTCTGCCTGCCGTGGGCGAAAAGTACGAAAACTTCCCTTACCGGGACCGGCGGTTTCGGGTTTTGAAATGGATCCGGAGAAAAGGCAAACGGCTTTTACGGATGCGATGCCACCCGAAGGGTAAACCGTTTCCGGATCGCATGACGGAAAAAGTAAAGCGTCAGGTAATAGGGTACCAGCAACCCCAGCGAAAACAGGCCCGCCGTTCCCTGACCCAAACCAGAAACGGTGAAAACGATCAAACCGGCCAGCACCACCAAAAACGGGAAAAAGTATCCCAGCAGGACAGCCCACATCCCCGTGGTTTGCTTCATCTCAACCTGAACCGTCATGCCCGTTTCCAGATGCTGGTCCTCGTGCACCGTCACTTCAATTCTCTTTTCCTTAACCTCGCTCAGCGTGCAGGATCCTTTGATCTCACAGGAAACACAGGCCGACTGGGTCATGATGGAGATCCATGCTTTCCCGTTTTTCAATTCCTGGACCGTCCCGCTGTGCCGCACCGTTTTTTCACTCACTTCTTTCAGCTTTTGATGATTTTCGATTTAAATTGGATTTAAATAACCCGCCTTCTCACCGAAACCACAAAATTACGACAAATAGAAAAGGTCCGGTTCCCGACAAATGGATTTTGATTTGATCTGTTAACGTATTAACAATCAATTTGATATTTACCATATTGTTATTTCTTAACGCATTATTTCTCAACTATTTAAAATAATTTTTAATTAGTTTTTCCCAATTTTTCGAGGCGGCGAATTCGTAATTTTAAGCGGAGCAATAAATCGTATCCAATGGTAAATCTGGAAACAACATACCTGGGGTTGCGGATGAAAAGTCCCCTCATCGTGGGAAGCTCCGGTCTGACCCATTCGGTTGAAAACATCCGGGAAATCGCAAAACAGGGTGCCGGGGCGGTGGTATTGAAATCGCTTTTTGAAGAACAAATCCTCAATGCCGCCAATACCACCATCAGCCGAAATCTGTTGGGGAATACTTATCCCGAGGCTGAGGACTACATCCAGAATTACACCCGTGAGAACGATGTGTCCCATTATCTGAAACTCATCGAAGACAGCAAGCATGCTGTGGATATCCCGGTGCTGGCTTCCATTAACTGTGTTTCCAACAGCGAATGGACTTCCTTTGCCCGGCAGATAGAACAGGCGGGTGCCGACGGCCTGGAGCTGAATATTTTTGTACTCCCCTCCGATCCCGATGCTTCGGGACACGAAAATGAAGCGGTGTATTTTGAGATTGTCGACAAGATCCTGAAAGAAGTTCAGATCCCGGTGGCCCTGAAGATCAGCTACTATTTCTCTTCGCTGGCACGAATGGTGACACAACTCTCCTGGACCGGCATCCGGGGTCTGGTACTATTTAACCGTTTTTACAGCCCGGATATCGACATCCAGACCCTGGAAATCAAATCTTCCAACGTCTTCAGCACACCTGCCGAAATCACGACGTCCCTGCGCTGGATCGCCATGTTGTCGGATCGTGTGAATTGCGATCTGGCCGCTTCCACCGGCATCCACGACGGCCAGGGCATGATCAAGCAACTGCTGGCCGGGGCCCGGGCCGTGCAGATCGCTTCGGTACTTTACAAAAAGGGCTTCGGACACATCGCCACCATGCTGGAAACCCTTACAACCTGGATGGAAAAGAAACACTTTGCCACCCTGGACGACTTCCGGGGTTTCATGAGCCTCGGGGAAGCCAAAAACCCGGCCGCCTACGAGCGGGTCCAATTCATGAAACATTTTTCGAAAATTGAATAAAGGAACGGCAGAATATGGTGTAATGAAGTTTTTACAGTAAAACAAAAAAATCGTGAATCCTATTTTAATTATTGCTGTTTCGACCCTGGGAGGTCTGGGGCTTTTTTCTGCGATCATCCTGTATTTTGTCGCCAGCAAATTCAAGGTCATCGAAGATCCGAACATCGACCGGGTGGAAGCACTGCTTCCTTCCGCAAACTGCGGCGGATGCGGATTCCCGGGATGCCGGGCCTTTGCCGAAGCAACGGTCCGATCGGCCCGGAACGAGAAAAGCCTGGACAACCTTTTTTGCCCCGTGGGAGGCAATGACGTGATGCAGCAGGTGGGCGGCGTTCTGGGTCTCGCGGTGGCCGTCCAGGACCCCATGATCGCG
>JBJKPL010000158.1:0-3289 GCA_046706345.1 Candidatus Sulfidibacterium sp. | reverse complement strand
CCATCCCAGTTGGATTTCAAGATGCAACACATTTTCACCATTGCAGATAAACCGGAAATGACCCGGCTCGATCACGCCGGCATGGATGGGACCGACGCCTACTTCGTGCAGTTCGTGGCTTTTTATGGAATAAAAAGGATAGTCGTTGACGGTTGAATTCTTGTCGAACCGGTCATGGGGAAACCGTACCGGTTTCAGCCAGGGATGGTTGATAAAATCAACACCGAAGTTTTCGTGAATTTCCCTTTCGAAAATATGCAGGGCAAAAACGGCCGGCGTCAGCGACTCCAAAGCTTGCGGTTCATCTGCTTTTAACAGATGCGATAAAATCGCGATATCATGACGGTCGTCATCGGCGACCGCCATCAAAAAATGCAAATCGTTTTCTTTCCGGTAAGCGAAATACGAAACGCAGTGATTTTGTTCTTCGCCCAGCAACCGAACCGCGATTTCCGAAAAAACATCATAGCTCAAGATGATGATTTCCGATACATCGACCGAGCCGTTGTTTTGAATTCTGAGGATGTTGTCTGTTTGCATGGCGGATTAGTTTAGAATTGTCAGTGCCTGATGGATTAAGTCGGTGAAGAAAACGGGCGGATTGAAACCCAGAAAGATGACCAATGCAAAAAGGGCAAAAGAAGAAATGGCTTCGTACGGATTGATCTTAACATCATGATTGATCAGATCATCCGTAATTTTGTCGAACAAAAGTTTGAACGAAAATTTGACGAAATTGTAAATGATCACCGTCAGAAATACCAGCGCCAAAATCATCACCCAATATTGATGCGCGGCAAATAGGGCTTTGAAAGTCAGAAACTCGCTGATGAACAACCCCGAAGGTGGAATGGCGAGGATTGAGATCAACCCCAGGATCACCGCCAGGCTGCCGACGGGATTGATCTTAAAATAATTCCCGGAATCCTTCAGCCAGAGGGTTTTGAAATGTTGCCGGATCTGTCCGATCTGAAAAAACAGGCCGCCTTTTACGAGGGAATGAAAAACCAGCTGCAGCAGCGCGGCATAATAACCGATACCTCCGGCAGCCAGCCCGAGTGCCACAATGCCCATGTGTTCCATCGACGAAAAAGCATACAGACGCTTGAGCCGCTTGATCCTGAAAATCTGGATTGCAGCAATGAAAATGGAAACAATTCCAGCTATCAGCAGAATGTGCTGTGCCCATACTTTGGCGGGCGTCTGCGAAAGGATGCCATAGATCCTGTAAATGCCGACAAATCCCACATTGACCAGAGCTGTCGACATGAGCCCGTTGACCGGAGATGGAGCAATGGTCTTGGCATCGATGGCCACGGAAAACAACGGAAACAGGCTCATTTTGACCGAAAAACCGGTGAAAATGAGGAGAAAAGAAATCTTGAGCCACAGGGTGTCCATGTGCCGGGCCGCCAGCATCAATTTATCGAAACTCAGGCTGGTAAGTCCGCTTTGGTTGGCGATGATACTCAAAAACAGAATGCCGCCAAAAGCAACGGCCAAACCAACCGAGGAAACAAAAAGATATTTCCAGGCGGCTTCCAGCGCATTTTGGGTGTGATCATGGAAAATCAGGAAAGTGACAAACAAAGAGGTAGCTTCAATGCTGACCCAGAGCAATGGAATGTTTTCGGCAAAATAGGCACTGATCATGGCGGTAATAAACAGGATCAGCGTGGCATAATATACCGCTTTGTGTTTTTCAGACGACTGGTGTCTTTTCAAATAGAGGTAGCTGTGATAAAAAGCAGGCAGGCTCAATAATACCAGGACAAAAGAGAGCAAAACGCCCAGTGAATCGAATTTGTAATAGACCGAGTCGAACTGATCCAGATGGAGATAGGCATAAATACTTAAGGTAGCAAGCATCCCCAAATAGATGGCCGAAAAAATGAGCGTCACAATTTTGTTCCTGAAAAGGAAGACGGCAAGGCTGATGAATACGGATGCCAGGATGAACAAAAAGACCATTTCCTTAATCTTTTAATTTGGATAAATTGCCGGCTTCCACACTTTTAAAAGTGTTTCCCACCCGGTTGATAAAGATGCCAAGTACCAGCACGCCCATAAACACGTCGAGCAGCACCGCCAGGTTGACCATCATGGGCATGGCGCTGCCCACCGCCAGTGAGAGCAGAAAAATGCCGTTTTCGATGATGAGGTAACCCACCACGTGTGAAAAGATATTTTTATGGCTGATGATAAAATAGATCCCGAAAATTACCGACCCAAAAGCTACCGTAAAGTACTGTGTATGCATGCGGCCGTTATAGAGATAATCGCTCAAGACAAAACTCACGATCAAACTGACCACTACGATGATAATGGAGTAAAATACAGGAATGTACGGCTGGTGCTCGCGCTTTAACTGGTTGTGTTTCCTGACTTCGTTCAGGAACCAGGGAACGATGATGGATTTCACCAGCAACGTCTCCACCAGAATAAATAGGAAGTCGAACAATTCGATTTTGTGCAAACTGAAGAAGACCACACCGAATAAAAAGGCGCCCTGGATGGCCAGCAACCAAACGAATTTTTTTACCCTTTCGGAAAGGGCAAAATAGATCAGCGTGATGGCGTAAAATGTGATGAAAAGATCGGTCATGTCAGTGCAGTATGATTTTGTTGGTGATGATTAAGGCCGTGAGAAAGACGACGATGGCAATGGCCGACAGCATGATGATCCACTGGGGATTTTTTTCCATTTTATTTCTGGCCCGGAACGATTCCAGGATGCCGACGGTAAATGCGAATCCGGCCTGAATGAGAAAGAAAACCAGGAACTGAAGATAGACGGGCCATTGTACCTGAATCAGAATATTCGAAATGATGGCTCCGTAAACGGTATATTTGTACCTGGTAGCCACATGGATCAAAGCCAGGTCAAATCCGCTGTTGTCCAGGATCATCACTTCATGCACCATGGTCAGTTCCAGGTGGGTGCGTGGATCATCCACCGGCAATCGCGAATTTTCCACCATCGCGATATACATGAGCACATAGATGGCTGCCAGTCCGATGATGAAGGAAAGATGGCTGCTCATGTGCAGGTTGAGAAACAGATCCTGAAAAGTAATGTTGTCGGTGAACAGGGCAATCGACCCCGCCAGGATGAAAAAGGCAGGTTCTACCAGCATGGAATACAGGGCTTCCCGGTTGGCGCCCATCCCTTCGAATCCGGAGCCGGTATCCATCGCGCCGATGATCATCATGAATTTTCCGATCCCGAGCAGGTACGCAAAAAACACAAAATCACCGTGAAAGGAAAGCAGTCCGTGGAAATTTCCTA
>JBJKPL010000157.1:0-2612 GCA_046706345.1 Candidatus Sulfidibacterium sp. | reverse complement strand
TCTCGACCCTGGGCGCCCGCGATATCTGGTATGACGAGACCGTCCGGCGGCTCAACTCCGATGACCGGGGCAGACATCTGGGCGCCTTCAAAGGCGAGGATAAGATCCTCACCATCCTCTCGACGGGAGAATTCAAACTCACCGGTTTCGACCTGTCGACCCACTTTGAGGACGAATTGGTCCACCTCGAAAAGTTCGATCCCGACAAGATCATCACGGCAGTATATTACGACGGAGCCCTGGAAAAATATTATGTGAAACGCTTTCAGATCGAAGAGGATACGCCGGTGAACAAGCGCACCCTGTTCATCTCTGAAGCCAAAGGCTCCGAAATGGTCCTCTTTTCAATGGATTACCTGCCCCGGCTCGAGATGGAAGTCGAATCCCGGTCGGGTGAGGATGTCACGCTGCAGGTGGTCCACCTGGCCGATTTTATCGGTGTGAAAAGCTTCCGCGCCCGCGGCAAACGGCTGGATGACAAGAAAATCAAAAAACTCAAGCTGATCGATCCGATCCCTTACGAACCGCCGGAGCCGGATGCTGTTGATGAAGAAGAGGTAACCGGGGAGGAAGAACCGGACGAAAGGACGGACGAACAGGAAGATTCTGAATCCACGGAAATCAGCGACCGGGAAGAGTCGGAAGATACGGAAGACGAAACGCCCCCTGCCAGCGAACCGCTAACCAAAGAGGAAAAAGAAAAACGGGATGAGGACCGCGCCTCTCAAATGGAACTGTTCTAAATTTCGACCCCCTTCAGCCGGCCTGCCGATTCTTGGTTTTCGCAAGGTTCTGATTTTGAAACCTTCGGGTTTTCTTCCGTTTGCTGTCCGGATTTTTTTGATTTTTTCCCGCTTATTTCCCGCGCACAGGAGGTATTGCTTTTTGTAGATTTGCAAAAAATAACCTGAAAATTATTCCTACCCATGAGCAGCCAAGAGATATTGCCCGTTTCCCCTTCCGTAAAATGGATCGGCGTGCTGGATTATGATATCGTGACCTTCGACGTGGTGATGACCACCGATTACGGTTCCACTTACAATTCTTACTTTATCGATGCGGAAAAGAAAACCATCATCGATACCACCAAGGAGACGTTCTGGGAAACCTATGAACGAAAGATCCGGGCGGTGGTGGATCCCGCCGAGATCGAGTATATTGTGCTGAACCATACCGAACCGGACCATTCCGGCAACCTGGCCAACCTGCTGAAGATCGCACCCAATGCAAAAGTGGTGGCCTCCACCACCGGACTGCGGTATCTGCGCGACATCATCGGTGGGGATTTTGAATCCATCGCCGTGAAAAACGGCGATACCCTGGACCTGGGCGATAAAAAACTGCGTTTTGTTTCCGCTCCCAACCTGCACTGGCCGGACACCATGTATTCTTATCTGGAAGAAGAAAGTATTTTGTTTACCTGCGATTCCTTTGGTTGCCATTTTGCCGACGCCCGGATGTTTGATGACGAGGTCGACGATTTCAGCGTGGCTTTCCGGTATTATTTCGATGTGATCATCAAGCCTTTCAGCCGCTTCATGCTGATGGCCCTGGAGAAGATCGCGCCGCTGGAGATCAAGGCCATCTGCACCGGTCACGGTCCCATTCTGCGGAAAAACATCCGGCAGATGGTGGATCTGACCCGGCTCTGGTCGGAGAAATTCGTCGTCCATCCTCAGAAAAACAAGATCTTTATTCCCTATGTTTCGGCCTACCGTAACACCGGTGAGATCGCCCGGGAAATCGCCCGTGGCATCCAAAGTGCCGGCGACAGCGAGGTGGAACTCATGGACGTGGAACATGCCCATCTGGGGGAACTCGAGATGAAACTCACCCAGTGCAATGCCCTGATCGTCGGCAGTCCCACCATCAATCAGAACATCCTGCTGCCCATTTATCGCCTGTTCTCCGTGGTGAATCCGTATCGCGATCACCGGAAACTGGCAGGGGCCTTCGGCTCTTACGGCTGGAGCGGTGAAAGCCGCCAGTTGCTGGAAGTCAATTTAAAAGCGCTGAAATTTAACTTCTTTGGTGAAGGGCTGTTTGTCAAATTCTCGCTTTCTGAAGAAGAAAAGGCACAGGCGTTCGAGTATGGTCTGAATTTTGCAACCGAGTTACAGAAACTCAACAAAAGTTAACGTTTTTTATGCTCAGTGCTGGGATAATTTTTAGTAATTTAGAGCGTTAATTGGGTTAACTACAAGAAGACTGAAAGTTATGCCGAAAAGAACTTTATGGAAATTCACACGCCTTTTGCTGAGCCTGCTGATGCTGATCACAGGGGTAACGGTACAGGCGCAATCCGCGCGAAGCCTGGCCCGAAAGTTCGTAAAAGAAATAAGGGACAATCATAAAACCATTCTGATCCGCGAGCCGGCTTTTGTGTATAAATACAACCTGAAATTAAAAAATGATTCGCTGGACAAAGAAGCGCAGGATTCCATCGCCTGGGCCAAATCCGATTTCATTAAAAATATCACCGATTCGCTTTTCCTGAAATTTTTTACCGAAGGGTATACCGAAGAGTTGAAAAAATATGGTTTTCAACCCTTTGTAAATAAAATGCCCATTCCTTCCAATCAACCGGATTTCTATGCCGATCTGGTTCAGGT
>JBJKPL010000156.1:0-12314 GCA_046706345.1 Candidatus Sulfidibacterium sp. | reverse complement strand
GGATTTAATGAGCTGATCCGGCTGACAAAAAGATACAATCAGCTGATGTGCGGTGACAGCTGCTACCGGGTCTTTTACCGGGAACCTTCCATTCAGCTGGCGGTGGAACTGGAAGGGGGGATGAAACACTTAAAAAGTGCACCGGGAAAGTACCGGTTTTTGGCACAGTACGGCGGTCTTCTATATTTGCGGCTTCCGCGGGCCAATAAAGGGCTTGCCATTAAAACAGGATTGCTTTATTACAGGTTTCCCGGCAATGAGACCTATGAGAAGTTTTCGCTCCTTACCATCCCCTTGCAGTTCGAATATGTTTTCCGTGAGGATCATGTGGTGAGCCCCAAACTCGATGCAGGCTTCAACTACATCTTTTATCACTATCCCCAACCCACGATCCCCAATTTCAAAGAACTGACCCTGGCCGCCACGGCAGGGATCCTGATCAAAGTTACCGGGGCGCTGAGAATCGATTTGAATGTGGATTCCGATATCATGGCCCTGCGTTTTGACTCGGGACTTTTTGACACCTATTCTTTCAATGCCGGATTGTATTATAAATTTTAAGGCCCAATCTTCTAAGGTCGTTCTTTCGCGTTGCTGAGGATGTTGAACAGCAGTTCGCGGGCACGGAAGAGCTGGGCTTTAATGGTTCCCAGGGGCAACTCCAGCTCCTGCACGATTTCCTCGTAAGAGTATTCTTTGAAATAGCGGAGTTCAATGAGTTTTTTGTAATGGGGTTTCAGCTTATCCACGACTTCATGGATCATTTCAACTTTCTGAGACCGAATGAAGAGCTCCTCAGGTCCAGGGGCTTCCGACACGGTCTTGGAAGGCCGGCTTTTTTCTGTTGGGCCAATGCGGCCGTTTTTGTTGGTAAGACTGTCCCGGCTTTGATTGCGGGAAAAATCGATGGCATGGTTGGTAGCAATGGCAAAAAGCCAGGTGCTGAAAGCATAATCCGGCGTATACTGGTCGAGGCTCTTAAAGGCTTTGGCAAAGGCTTCAATGGTCAGATCTTCCGCATCATCAGGATTTTTGGTCATTTTCAGCATCCTGAAATACAAAGGATCGCGGTAATGTTTCAGTAATTCGGCGTATGCTTTTTGATCGCCCTCATTCAACGCCCTTTGAATCAGCTTGTAATCCCGTTTTCCTTTCGGCGTAAGATTTGTTTTTATTCCCATTTTGAGTCTTTGCTTCTAAGGCCTGTCAATCCGACCAGCGGGAGGATCAAGGCATGCACAGGTTCCCATACAAGCGAAAATAACAACAAATGTTTTTCGTTCAACCGTTTCAGGATATTTTTGTGAATGATCAGCTGGGTGATCAGGCGTAGCAGCCAGGCCCCCGCAGCGATGTACGGCAACTGCCAGGTGATGAGCAAAAACAGCAGTGAGAGGTAAAAGGTGATGAGGCTGAGGCCGTAAGAACCCAGCATGAATTTGACCTTCTTCTTGTAGTGCTTTCCCGTGGACAGGTGGCGTCGTTTTTGCGTCAACCAGGCCTTGAAACTATGTTTGGGCTCGGAATAAACAAAAGATTCCGGCGAAAGCTCTACCCGGGTGTTTTTCTTCGTGGCTACGGCACTGATGAACAGGTCGTCGTCGCCGGAGGCGATGGTATAGTGCGAGATAAAACCTTTCTGTTTGAAAAACAGTTCTTTCCGGTAGGAGAGGTTGCGACCGACGCCCATATAAGGAAATCCTTTCATGGCAAAGCTAAGATACTGCATGGCCACCAGAAACGTATCATACCGGATGAGCCGGTTCAGGAAGCTTTTCTCTGTTTCATAGGGTCCGTAACCCAGCAATACTTCGGTTTGTTCCGTATAGTTGGCGGCCATTTTCCGGATCCACAAGGGTGATGCCGGTTTACAATCCGCATCGGTCAGCAGCAACAGGCTGTTTGCTGCCGATTTGATGCCAATGGACAGGGGGAATTTCTTTCCGTGGAAAAAGTTCAGGTCCCTTTCGATGGTGATGACTTTTAAGGTTTTGTATTTCAGGCCCAGCTCTTTCATCAACGAGCTGGTTTCATCATTGGAGGCATGATTTACGAGCACCACTTCAAAATTCGGGTAGTCCTGTTCCAGGATGGAGGGCAGATTTTCCTTCAGGTGATGATATTCGTTGTGTGCAGCAATGACGACCGAAACAGGCGGAAGATCGCTAGGAGGATTTTCTGCTTTTTTGCCCGAGAAAGCCAGCTTTGAAAAAACGATCCAATAATAGGCCAGCTGGAAAACTAAACTGAGCAGCAAAACAGCGGAAACGGAAATCTGAAGCGTACTAAAATCGGTCATACATAACAGGGTTATTCGGGCAAAAATATTGAAATTTTTGCCCGACTTCGGGTCCGGAGTATTAAATTTCTATTCTTTAGAACAGATGCCTTTTTTGCCGCTTTTCATTCCCCTGGCGGGGATATGAAAATGTGGGCTTTCTTTTTATGAACAAATGACGCTTTTCCGCTATCTTTGCCCAAATTTTTAACGCAGGCATGCAATTCAGTGTAGAGAAGACAGATTCCCAAACGGCGGCACGGGCCGGTGAGATGATCACCGGCCACGGAAAGATCAGGACGCCTATTTTTATGCCGGTGGGAACGGTAGGTTCGGTGAAGGGGATCCACATCAACGCAGTGAAGGAAGACATCCGGGCTCAGATCATTTTGGGAAACACCTATCATCTCTACCTGAGGCCGGGAACGAAAATCATTGAAGCTGCCGGCGGTTTGCATAAATTCAATGCCTGGGACGGCGCCATCCTGACCGACAGCGGCGGATACCAGGTGTATTCCCTTTCGGGGACGCGGAAGCTGGATGAATCGGGCGTACTTTTTCGGTCCCATATTGACGGTTCCAAACATAAATTCACACCGGAAACTGTCATCGACACCCAGCGTAGTCTGGGTTCAGACATCATGATGGCCTTCGATGAATGCACCCCTTATCCCTGTGATTACGAATATGCCCAAAAATCGTTGGAGATCACCCACCACTGGCTTCAACGTTGTTTTGACCGGTATCGGGAAACCGAACCAAAATACGGTTATCATCAAAGCCTGTTCCCCATCGTTCAGGGCAGTACGTTTCGCGATTTGAGGATCCGCTCTGCAGAGGAAATTGCAGGTTATGGTGCCGAAGGAAATGCCATCGGCGGGCTGTCGGTGGGAGAACCTCATGAAACCATGTATGAAATGACCGAACTGGTCTGCAATATACTTCCCCAAGACAAACCCCGTTATCTCATGGGCGTAGGCACACCGGAAAATATTCTGGAAAGCATCGCCCTGGGGATTGATATGATGGATTGCGTGATGCCCACCCGCAACGGCCGCAACGGGATGATCTTTACAAAACAAGGGATCATCAACATCAAGAATAAAAAGTGGGAAAATGATTTCAGTCCCCTGGATCCCGAGGGAACCTCGGTGGTGGATTCCACCTATAGCCGGGCCTACGTGCGCCATCTGTTTTCAGCGCGCGAGTTTCTTGGCGGCATAATCGCCAGTCAGCACAACCTGGCATTTTATCTGTGGCTTGTGGAAGAAGCCCGGAAACATATCCTGGAAGGCGATTTCGCTTCCTGGAAAGAAAAGATGGTGAAACAGGTTCGCCAGCGACTATAGCGGTTTTGAAGTTTTTCTTATTTTTAGGGATGCAAAGGCAACAGGTTAAGAAAGAAGACGATAACAAATGAAATTACTCGATTGGTACATCATTAAAAAGTTCCTGGGAACTTTCTTCTATTCCATTGCCCTGTTGATCATCATCGTTATTGTCTTCGATGTCTCCGAGAAAATCGATGCATTCATCAACAACCATGCGCCGCTGCATGAGATCATCTTCCAGTACTATGTAAATTTTATCCCTTATTTCATCAATCTGTTTATCTACCTTTTTACTTTCATCTCGGTAGTATTCTTTACCTCCAGGTTGGCAGGAAATAGCGAGATCATCGCCATGCTCAGCAACGGCGTCAGTTTCCGGCGGCTGATGTTGCCTTATCTGATCTCTGCTACTTTCCTGGCGGTGATGTCGTTTTACATGGGCAATTTCCTGATCCCCCATACCAACATCACCATGCGGAAGTTTACGGATAAATACATCGACAAACCACCGGTAAACACCAAACGCAATGTGCACGTTCAGATCAGCCCCGGAACCTTTGCCTACGTAGAATCTTTTAATGCTGACCGGGGCACCGGATACCGGTTTACACTGGAAAAATTTGACGGCGTAAGGCTGGTTTATAAAATGATGGCCAATACCATCCAAAGGGATACCACCAACAACAAATGGATCATTTCCAATTTCTACGTCAGAACCATCGACAGCGCCGGAAATCAGCATCTTTCCCATGGGATCATCAAAGATACTACCTTACCCCTGAAGCCCACCGATTTATACAAGGTGGTCCATCGCTACGGGGAAATGAACCTTTATGAGCTCAACAACTTCATCCGTACCGAAAAGGAAAAAGGTTCGTTGGTTTACAAGCGGTTCGAGATTGAGAAATACAAGCGGATTGCGGGCCCTGCAGCCATTATCATCCTGACTTTTATGGGTATGGCCCTGTCGAGCCGCAAGCTGCGGGGCGGTATGGGCCTACATCTGGGCATCGGCATCACGCTGGCTTTTTCTTATATCCTCATGATGCAGGTCACCACAGTTTTCTCGACCCAGGGGAACCTGTCTCCTGCCTGGGGCGCCTGGATCCCTAATTTCTTCTTCTTCGGCATCGCCGTATATCTCGTCATCAAAGCGCCCAAGTAAGCCCCCTCGATTCTGTCAAAATTATAGTGGAATTGACGGTCAATTGTGTACTTTTGCAGATTAAAACATTTTGAGAGATAAGACGCATGGAGCAAAAACCATCCATTCCGAAAGGAACACGTGATTTCGGCCCCCTGGAAATGAGCAGGAGGAACTACATTTTCAATACGATTCGTCAGGTTTTTGAAAAATACGGCTACCAACCCATCGAAACCCCGGCCATGGAAAATCTTTCCAGCCTGTTGGGGAAGTACGGGGAGGAAGGCGATAAGCTGCTGTTCAAGATCCTGAACTCCGGAGATTTTCTTGCCAAAACCGACGAAGTATTTTTAAGTGAAAAAGACTCACTGAAGCTCAGTACGCAGATCAGCGAAAAAGGGCTGCGGTACGATCTTACCGTTCCCCTGGCCCGTTTTGTCGTGCAACACCGCAATGAAATTGTCTTCCCGTTCAAACGGTATCAGATCCAGCCTGTCTGGCGTGCCGACCGGCCACAGAAAGGCCGTTATCGCGAATTTTTCCAGTGCGATGTGGATGTTATCGGTGTGGATTCCCTGCTCAATGAAGTGGACCTGATCAGCGTGATCGATGAGGTGTTCACCCGATTGAAGATCAACATTGTCATCAAATTGAACAACCGGAAGATACTGAGTGGTATTGCACAGGCCATCGGCCAGCCGGAAAGTATGATGGACATCACCATGGCCATGGACAAGCTCGACAAGATCGGAGAAGAAAAGGTATTTGCAGAGCTGCGCGAGCGCAACATTTCCGATGCTGCCATCGAAAAGCTGAAACCGGTATTGCGTCTTTCGGGAGACAATACTTCCCGGCTGAACAGCCTCCGGCAACTCATCGGTGAAACGCAGGACGGGGCCCTGGGGCTCGAAGAAATTCAGACCATCCTTGATTATCTGGAGCCCATGAACCTGAACGCGCCGATCGAAATTGATCAGACCCTGGCCCGCGGACTGAATTATTATACCGGGGCCATTATCGAAGTAAAAGCGCAGGATGTCGCCATCGGCAGCATTTGCGGAGGCGGTCGCTACGACAATCTGACCGGTATTTTCGGGATGCCCGGCGTTTCCGGCGTGGGCGTTTCCTTTGGTGCAGACAGGATCTTTGACGTGCTCACGGAGCTGGACCTTTTCCCGCGCGAAGCCGGTGCCCTCACCAAAGTGCTGCTGATCAATTTCGGCGAAAAGGAAACGCCGTATGCCCTGAACATCCTTAACAAGCTCCATGAAGCCGGCGTAGCCGCGGAACTCTATCCCGAACCGGCCAAGCTGAAAAAGCAAATGAAGTATGCCGACCAGAAGCAGATCCCTTATGTGGTGCTGATCGGGGAAGAAGAAATGGAAACCGGCACCGTTACATTGAAGAACATGCTCAGCGGCGATCAGGATAAGATCACCACCGATGAATTAATCCAACAAATAGAATAACAGATAACAGATAAAATGGACAATTATCACGCTATCGACCATAAAAAACTGACATTTAAAGAAGTTTTTGACATTGTAAAAAAAGAGTTAAAACTCAAACTTTCCGAAGAAGCCAGAAGCAGCATTGAAAAATGCCGTGCCTATCTCGATCAGAAGATCGGGGAAAGCAAGGAACCAATTTACGGTATTAATACCGGTTTCGGGGCACTCTATAACAAAAGTATCTCCAACCATGATCTGGGGCGGTTACAGGAAAACCTGGTGATGTCGCATGCCAGCGGTACAGGCGAAGAGGTACCTCCCGAGATCGTGAAATTGATGATGCTGTTGAAGATCCAGGCTTTTTCATTTGGTTATTCCGGCGTTCAGCTCAGGACCGTCGAACGGCTGGTGGCGTTTTACAACCATGATATCACACCGGTAGTTTACCAGCTCGGCTCTTTGGGTGCTTCGGGCGACCTGGCCCCGTTGGCGCACATGTCGCTGCCCTTGCTCGGAAAAGGCAAGGTGTATTATCAGGGACGACGCAGGGAGGCTTCCGAGGTGCTCGAGGAAATGAACTGGGAGCCCATCAAACTGCAGTCAAAGGAAGGACTGGCGCTGCTGAACGGAACGCAGTTCATGTCGGCATACGGGGTGTGGTCGGTGCTGAAAGTCTTCCGACTTTCGGATATGGCCGACATCATCGGTGCCCTGTCGCTGGACGCTTTCGACGGAAGGATTGAACCTTTCTATGAAGGACTGCATACCGTCAGGCCACATCGGGGACAACAACAGACGGCGTCCCGTTTCAGGATGCTGCTGGAAGGCAGCGACCTGATCCGGCAGAATAAAGTCCATGTTCAGGATCCTTATTCTTTCCGTTGCATACCGCAGGTTCATGGCGCCACCAAAGATGCCGTGAATTATGTGGCCTCGGTGTTGTCGAACGAGATCAATGCGGTAACCGACAATCCAACGGTTTTCCCCGATGAAGACCGGATCATCTCGGGCGGGAATTTCCATGGGCAGCCGCTGGCGCTGGTGTTGGATTTTCTGGCCATCGCGGTCGCAGAGCTGGGCAACATCTCCGAAAGGAGAACGTATCAGCTCATCAACGGCAGCCGCGGACTGCCACCATTCCTGGTGGCCAATCCGGGTATTAACTCCGGTTTCATGATCCCGCAATATACCGCGGCCTCTATCGTGAGCCAGAACAAGCAGCTTTGTACCCCCGCGTCGGTGGATTCCATCATTTCCTCGCAAGGCCAGGAGGACCATGTGAGCATGGGTGCCAATGCGGCGACGAAAGCCTTTCGCGTGGTGATGAACCTGGAAAAAATTCTCGCCATCGAGTTATTCAATGCCGCTCAGGCACTGGAGTTCAGAAGGCCGATGAAATCAGCACCTTACCTGGAGGATTTTGTGAGTCAATACAGAAAACGGGTGTCCTTTATCAACGAGGATAAGATCATGCATGATGAGATTGAAAAATCCATTGCTTTCCTGCGTGAGGTGGAATATGAACTTCCGGATGCCCTGATGCCGGGGCTATAACCTACGGCCTCTATCTGTCAATCTTCAAAGATCAAATTATACGGGCGGGCAATTTCTTCCATCAGCTGAGGAATAGAGATATACTTGCTTTCACGCCGGTATTCGCGGCCTTCGAAAAATAAAACAAGGGTCGGATTTGCAAAGATGTTGAACTTCGCCGGCAACTCCGGATGTTTTTCGGAATTGATGAATGCCAGTTTCATTTCCGGAAAATCTTCCTCCACCATGGCGATCACCTTCGGCCGTAAGCTGATGCAGGGAGCGCAGTGGTCGTTGTAAAAATACAGGATCAGCGCGGTTTCGTTTCGGATGATGCCCTCCATTTGTTCCAATGTCTCCAGTTCGTTTTTCATGACTGTGAATTATTATCAAAAGCGGCGCAAAAATATCATTTCTATTTGAATCTAAGATAAGAAAAATTATTTTCCTGTTTCTCAGGAAGCTGGGTGGGTTTTGTTTGAATTTCTGCCCGGTTAATCCCAACCTGTAATTTATTGTCTATATTTGCCTACGATAAAGGTCAAGGGAATCCTGTGAAAAACAGGAGCTGTCCCCGCAGCCGTAAGTTGTAACAAGGTTTTTGGTAACCCACGCCACTGTTCCGATCCGTCGGGATGGGAAGGCTGCCAAAAATGCAACGAGCCGGAAGACCTACCTTTATTATTGTTTTCGAAGCTTTCGGAGGAAAAGCTGGAGGAAAAACCTTTTTCTTCCCCCTTTTATTCCAGGTTGGCTTACCAAAGTTAGGTTTTAATTTTTGTAATGTTTAACTCGAGGATTTTGAATGAAAATAGTTGACTTTTTTGCGGTTTTCCGGAACCTGCCTTTAAGACTGTATTCATCCGCCGGAACCTTTCTATAACAATCATTTCAAACGGGGTTTGATTACTGTGAATTTTTTTCCGGAGCATTCCGGTGGCGGGACTTTGTGTTTCGCGAACAGATGATTTGAAATGAGAATTTGGGCTTTGCTTTTTTTACTGCTTGGTTTTACTTCGGCTTTTGGCCAGATGGTTCCCGATACCGTGGCCATTCCGGAAGTGGAGGTAAAGACTGTACGACAGTTGGAACAATCCGGTGTTTCGAGGCAGCGCATCGACACCCTCGTCATGCAACGCGAGACGGATGCTTCGCTGTCAGACCTGCTGAGCCGGTTCTCAACGGTATTTGTAAAACAGGAAGGCCGCGGGGCCCTGTCCACCGTTTCTTTTCGCGGTACTGCACCTTCCCATACCCAGGTTTACTGGAACGGGATGAGCCTGCAATCCCCTATGTTGGGACAGGTGGATTTCTCGCAGCTCCCCGTGTATCTGATGGATCATATCAGCCTCAGCCCAGGGGCCAGCTCGCTGGTGGACGGCCCCGGGGCCCTGGGCGGCAGCATCAGCCTGAACGACAATTTGACATGGACCCCGAAATGGCAGGGAACGCTCCTTTCGGGATATGGCAGCTTCAGCACCTGGAATGAATTCCTGCATCTTGAAAAAGAAATGGGAAAAATCCAGTCTTCTACCCGGGTTAAATACAATCGTTCGAAAAATGATTTCCCTTTTATGAACCATGAAATCGCCAACATCAATCCCGTAACAGGTGCCTATATATATCCCCGTCAGCGAAACCAACATGCTGAATATCTGCTGGAAGGCATGATGCAGAGCCTGGGGTTTCGTTTGGGCAAAAACGGGCGGCTCGAACTGCATTACTGGTTTCAGTATTCGGATCGTGCCATCCCACGGCTCAGCACCTACGAAGGCAGCGATAACGCCAACCTTTCGCGGCAGCGAGACCGGACCCACCGTGCCGTGATAAAATATTTCCTGGCTACCAAAAAGGGGATGGTTACCTTGCAAAGCGGTCTGAATGCCGAAAAAATGATATACAGCATTCGTAACAGGGTTTACGGGGACGGGTATTTTAATGCAATGTATTCTAAGTCCGATGTTTATGGTTTTTTCAACAAGGCGGAATATCGGTTTCAACCCTTCCGGAATACCCTGGTGAAGGCGGCGGCAAACTTCAATTATTATCATGTTCTCACCCGGGATACGGTAAATCGTACCGGTTATGATCGGTTCCGGAGTGCCCCGGGGATCATGGTTTCGTGGCAACAGCAGGTGACCCACCGACTATCGGCCATGGTATTGCTTCGCCAGGATTGGATTGATGGAGTAGCGGTTCCCCTAATCCCTTATTTCGGATTTGACTGGAGACCGGACCGGCACAAGAGGATCCTGCTACATGGAAATATCGCCCGGAACTATCATGTCCCCGATCTGAATGACCTTTACTGGCAACCCGGCGGAAATCCGCGGCTGCTGCCGGAAGAGGGCCTCAACTCAGAGCTGGGAATCACCGTTTCCTTACCGGGGAATAAATTGAAAAGCCGGTTGGGTGTGACGGCTTTTTACAACAACATCAACCACTGGATCCTTTGGATCCCGAGCCCCATGGGCTACTGGTCGCCGCAAAATATCCGTCGGGTGGTTTCCAGTGGCTTGGAGGCCCATCTGATGCTGGCTTTCGCCCTCCGGAAGCTGAAAGTGACCTTTAAAGGTGATTATGCCTTTACCAAAAGTATCAACCGGGGGGATGCAGCCCGCTGGGGATCCGATGCCGTCGGAAAACAGATCCCTTTTGTTCCGCTGCATTCGGGCAATGTCCTGGTCAACTTCAGCCTGGAGCATTATTTCCTCTCCTGGATCAATCATTCCTACTCGGAACGCTTTACGACCTCCACCGATGAAGTGACCGCCCGCGACAGGCTGGGGCCCTATTTTATGAACGACTTATACCTCGGGAAACGATGGACCCGGGGGAAGAAAACCATCGCATTACAATTAAAAATTTTCAATTTGTTCAACGAACAGTACCGTTCTGTTCTGCAGCGGCCGATGCCGGGACGGAATTACATGCTGTTATTAACGTATCATTTTTAGCTTTATGAAAAAAGGAATACTTTTATTGATTATCAGTGTGTTTGTGCTTTCTTCATGCATGAAGAACACCACGTCGTCACCGCTTCATGAAAATAAGAAGGGACACGATGTTTTCATCATCAATCAGGGCAATTTCGGTTACGGGAATTCCTCGTTGTCGTATTATGATCCGGTGGCCAAAACGGTGATCAACAATGTTTTTTATGGTACCAATGGCTTGCCGTTGGGCGATGTGGCCAATTCTATGGTTACCAGGGATTCGCTGGGATACATCGTGGTAAATAATTCAGGCAAGATCTATATCATCAATGAAAATACCTTTCAGTATGTGGGAAAGATCACCGGTTTTACCTCGCCGCGAAACATGTGCTTTATCAGCGATAGCAAAGCCTATGTCACCGATATGTATTCGAAGACCATCCAGGTGGTGAATCCAAAAACCATGCAGATCACCGACTCGATCAACATCGACAATCACAACCCGGATTTTACACAACATACTTCGGAACAGGTGGTGCTATACAACGGTCTGGCGTTTGTGAACAGCTGGTCTTACGACGATAAGATCCTTGTTGTCAATACGAATACCGATCAGGTGGTCGATTCCATCACGGTAACGAAGCAGCCCAACACCATGGTCCTGGACAAAAACGATCATCTTTGGGTTTTGTCGGATGGCGGTTACAGCGGGAGTCCTTACGGACAGGTGAACGCTGCCCTGACTGAAATTGATGCCAAAACCAGACAGGTGATGAAGACCTTCACCTTCCCCGAAATGGCTGCCTCTCCCACAGGCCTGTGCCTGAATCCTTCCGGTGACACCCTGTATTTTCTCAAGCCTTCGGCCTACGGTACGACCATTTCATCGCCCGGGGTTTACGCCATGTCCATCAGCGATCAGAACCTTCCAGCCCTGCCGGTGATCCCTCAGGACAACCGGAGTTTTTACGCACTGGGCGTCGATCCCGGCAACGGTACGATTTATGTTTCGGATGCCAAAGATTATTCACACAGCGGGGAAGTGTATGTCTATTCGCCGGCTGGGCAGGTTCAGGACAGTCTCACCGCCGGCATCATACCGGGTGGTTTTTGTTTTAAATAGTTTACCGCCCTTTTCCTGGCGGCAATCTGCGGCATCTAAATAGCAGAGCGCTTCTGTAGTGAAGGATCCGGTTTTTCTGAATACTCATAGCGGAAGCGGGTGTTGGTGCAAAAATGAACCGTATATTCCTGGGTAAATTTTTTGCAAAGCCATGGGCCCGAGCGATAAGTTGCCATAGAAAATAATACCTTTGCCAGGAATTTATTATCCATGATGACGCAAGCCAGGCACGAAAACAGAGAAAAGATCCGAGTTGCCATCACCCATGGTGATTTCAACGGGATTAGCTACGAGATCATGATCAGCGCATTGAACGATGGCCGGCTGCTGGAATTTTTTACTCCGGTCATTTACGGGCTTCCCAAAGTCATGGCCTTTCATCGTAAATCCATGAGAGTAGGGGACTTTAATTATCAAGTCGTTCAAAAGGTTGAGGACGTAAATGATCAGAAGGTCAATCTCGTGAGTGTGGATGACGACGAGGTGAAAATTGAATTTGGCTTGTCTTCACCCCAAGC
>JBJKPL010000155.1:0-4413 GCA_046706345.1 Candidatus Sulfidibacterium sp. | reverse complement strand
ATACGATTTCTGTCACGGTACCCCAGTTATACCTTGCTGTTACCGGCGATGTGTTGAATGCCAATGTGGGGGTCACCGCAAGCTATGACTTTCGGGTAATGACCACCATCGGTTCGAACTTAATTCCCACTTATTCAAATACCGTTACGGTGAAAATTAATCCGTTGCCGGCACTGACAACTTATGATATGGTTTCCCACATCAACCTGTGGTATATCATTGGTCTGGCTGATGGCAATTGGAATTATTCCAATTCCGGTATTGGATCTTCCTTGATCCCGTTGAGTGTGGTTTCCACCAAAGCATACAACAAAGCCGGTGACGGTACCTTTACCTACACCGGATACTTCAAAGCCGGACGTGGATTCAAGATTGTCAGTGGCGCTGCCAGCGACATGGGTACCTGGTCTAACCAGTGGGGAAGCTCCGACGGAGGTTTGACCCCTGTCTACAGAAACGGTAGTTCGCAGAACTTCAGCGTTCCTTCAGACGGATTTTACACCATTACCCTGAATTCCATCAAGAATACGCTTTCTATCGTGCCTGCCACCAAAACTCCATCGAACAGCTTCAATTCCATTGGACTGATTGGTGAATTTAACGGCTGGGCTGCCGATGTGAATCTGAGCGCTTGTGATCCTTCACTTGGAACAAATAATCACGAATGGTATACAACCTACACCTTCACCAGCGACTTTACTCCTCCGGTGGGTAACGGTGGATGTAAATTCCGTGCCAACGCCGACTGGACCTATAACTGGGGTGCAGGGACCTGGCCAGTAGGTTTGGGAACCAATGGCGGTACCAATATTCCGTTTATGCAAGGGACGTATATCGTACTCTTCAACGATGTTGACGGTTGTTTCTACTTCCTGAAACAATAAATTTTCAAAGGAGTTCTGTTTTTGAAACAGAACTCCTTCATTTATTCAACATCAACTAAATCTCGCATTAAATTTTTTAATGAAATAGTTCTTACGAGGAAAGTTTAATTTTGAACCAGAATGCGGATCACCATTGACCTTTCCCTGAATAATTACGCAACACTAATCTCATAAAAAACCCGGTAACAGGATATTTTCTCCTTTATCGGGTTTTTTCATGAAAGAGCCCATGCCCCCAATTGTAATTATCGATCATCATACCTAATTTTCAATGACAGATACAATTCTTTAATCCATGAACTTCAATATACTTTCATTGTATTCAAAGCCACGAAAAAGTGGATGGAAAATTGAGATAACAATCCTCCGGCATTTTTCTTTCATGCTGATATTTTTCTTTGCAGTGTCGGGTCTTCAGGCAGCGGCTCAACCTTCCGCCAAACCATTAAAACACATTTTATACGTGGACCATTCCGGCGTCCTGAGGTGGAAAGACACCCACAAGACCCCTTCGTTTTTCGGGGTGAACTATACCCTGCCTTTTGCTTTTGATTTCCGGATGATGAAACAAATGGGCATCAATCCCGAAAAGGAGATCGACCGGGATGTTTACCAAATGTCAAGGCTGGGTTTTAACGCCTTCCGGCTCCATATCTGGGACACCGAAGTCAGCGACAGCCTCGGGCATTTTGTCGACAACGAACATGCCCGCTTGCTGGATTACCTGCTTTGGAAACTCAAGGAACATGGCATCAAGGCCATCCTGACGCCCATGAATCTTTATGATAACGGATATCCCCAGCGGCCCACCAAAACACAGGGATTTGCCAATTACATTTCCAAAGGAGCCGCTCCCGACAACCCCAAATTCTGGCCGGTGATGGAACGCTATCTGAAAGAATTTGTGGATCATGTCAACCCTTACACACACCTCTCTTATAAAAACGATCCCGATGTCGTGGCCGTCGAGCTACTGAATGAGCCGGCCGGAGCCAAAACGACCGAACAGACGGTCCGGTTTATTAACGCACTGGCAAAAGCCGTAAGATCCACAGGATGGAAAAAACCGGTCTTTTACAATGTCTCACAGGCCAACGACACCTATGCCGTTGCCATGACCGGTGCCAAGGTGGATGGCATCAGTTACCAGTGGTATCCTGCGGGTTTGGTGCGGGGCCGTCAGTTAAGGGGCAACTATCTGCCCTATGTGGACCAATACCCGATCCCCTACCGGGATAACAAAAATTTTAAAAAAAAGGCCAGGATGGTCTATGAATTCAGTTCGGCTGATGAGCCGAATTCCTACATCTATCCCGTAATGGCGCGCAGCTTCCGCACTGCTGGGTTTCAGTGGGCCACGCAGTTCACCTACACGCCCACCGCCATCGCCTATTGCAACACCGATTACCAGACCCATTATCTCAATCTGGCGTATACACCTTCCAAGGCCCTCAGCATGATGATCGCAGCTCAGGTATTCCATGATACGCCTCTTTACAAAACCTACGGTTCCTACCCGGAAGATACGGCCTTCGGCCATTTCTATGTCAGCTACCGGCAAAACCTCAGCGTGATGAACACGGATACGGCATTTTATTATACCAACAACACAAGTACCCAACCCGACCAGGTTAACGATTTGAAACACCTTGCCGGGTTTGGCACATCGCCTGTGGTAACCTATCACGGCTGGGGCGCTTATTTTCTTGATAAATTACAGGATGGGATCTGGCGGCTGGAAGTGATGCCGGATGCCGTGCCTGTCCGCGATCCTTTTGAGCGGCCTTCTCCCAAAAGATATGTGACTTATATCGAATGGGCCAAACACCAGATGACGCTTTCACTTCCCGACCTTGGGAATTCCTTCCGGATCACCGGATTAAATCAGGGCAATACTTTCCATGCGGATGCTCATAACGGTGCTTTTGAAATAACCCCCGGCTCTTACCTGCTGGTCCGTCAGGGCGTGAACAATCCGGGCTGGAACGCAAACAGTTCCATGGGCAATATCCAACTCGGGGATTTTGTGGCACCCCCACCTTCCCCTGAAAAGCCCATTGTCCGCCATAGCCCTTATAAATCTGTGACGGCCGGAAAACCATTAGAAATTTCGGCAGTGGCCGCCGGGTTAAAGCCGGGAAGCAAAGTCACGCTCCTGGTGAGCGGCGGCTACCGGTTTAAACGCATCGAAATGCAGCAAAAAGACACTTACCACTATGTGGCCGAAATTCCTGGCAATATGGTGCGTCCCGGTTTTCTGAAATATTGGATCGTGGTTCAACAGGGCAAAAGCGAAGTCACTTTCCCCGGGGATCATGCCGGTACGCCCTTCAACTGGGATTATGCCCACGCGGATGCCTGGGACATTCCGGTATACAGTGAAAAGGCTCCCATCGAACTTTTTGATGCTAAAAAAGACAATGTCGATTTTTCATTCAATCCTTGGAACCGTGGCTCTCACAGAGCGTTGATCTCGACGCAGGATCCGGGTAAAATGGCCCTTCAGGTAAGTACCGAAAAACTGGATCAGCGTCCTTTTGCCATCGGTTTCCAGACTTACGTAGAAGATCAATTATCAGGAAGAATCTCTGAAATAACACCGAACATGGAAATTGTGATCCGCGCTCGTTCCGAAGAACCAACCTCATCTCCTTTGGGCGTTGTTCTGGTGGAAAGCAATGGTCAGTCGTACCGCGCCGACATCAGGCTGAACAAGGAATTCAAAGATTATACAATTCCGCTTTCCGCCTTTCAACCCGATTCCATGCTGTTGCTGCCCAGACCGTATCCGGGATTTCTCCCCTACTGGTTCAAAGCAGATGCGCACCAGGCTTTAAACCCCAAAGACCTGCAAAAGGTACAGTTTATCATGGGGCCACAAAAGGGCGACAGGACCGCTTCCGGTAAGTATGGCTTTGCCGTGGAATCGGTTTGGATGAAAAACGCAACTTCAAAATAAAATTAGGAACATCATTTGCAGACTTCCGAAACTGAAGTCGCCTGAATTTTAACTGAGATCCTCACAGGTGAAAATCTATCTTTTCACCTGTGATTTTTTATAAGCAGGCCTCGTCAATTTCATAACTACGTTTTTGAAATTTCCTAAGCAAGGAATTCTAATTCCCTAACTATGTTTTTGAAATTTCCTGCCTAGGAAATTGATCTGCTTACAATAGACAAGCCAATGCCTTTACAACAGTGCGTTTTGTCATCCATGAAAACAGCCTGTGGAGGGCTCCATTCCGGATGGCAGCATGATGAAAATTCAGATGGATAAAAAAAGCAGATTAAGCAAGATCATCTGTCGAACTCCAGGCGTTCCCCTTTGACAGATTCATAAAATTTACCCTTGTCAAATACCAGGTTGCCGTTCACGAAGGTTTTCAGCACCCGGGCATGGAAGGTGGTCCCTTCAAACGGCGACCATCCGCACTTATAAAAGAGATTGTCACGGGATACCTCCCAGGGTCGATTCAGATCCACCAGCACCAGGTCGGCAGCATAACCCTCCCGGATATAACCCCGGTTC
>JBJKPL010000154.1:0-9237 GCA_046706345.1 Candidatus Sulfidibacterium sp. | reverse complement strand
GCTCAGATCGCTGACCTGGCCTTTTTCTCCGAAGATCCTGTTCAGGATGTTGATCTTTTTGCCGGGATCGATCACCGGATTGTCGATGATCCGTCGGAGCTCCCGGTTTTCTTCCAGCACTTTGTTCACCAGCTTCAGGTCGTCCGCAATGCGATCAACGCTTTTCGTTTCAACGGCCAGTTCAAAAACCGCTTCAGCATATCGTTTTGCCAATAAATTCACTCTCATGGTCTGCAACGCTTAGTTTAAACTGGATTCTTTCAGGAGTTTGGCTACAAGTTCCTTTTGTTTGTTTTTATCCTTCAGTTCTTCCCGTAATATTTTCTCAGCAATCTCGATGGAGTATTCTGCAATGGTGTTTTTGATCTCCGTCAAGGCAGCTTTCTTTTCATGGTCGATCCTTTCCTTGGCCTGTGCCACGATATGATCTGCCTGTTGGGTGGCTTTTTCCTTGGCTTCTTCCAGGATCTTTTCTTTGATCTTGCGTGCGTCGGCCAGGATGGCGGCTCTTTCTTCCTTGGCTTCCTGAAGCAGTTTTTCGTTATCGGCTTTCAGCCGTTTCATTTGCTCCTGGGCGTCTTTGGCAGCGTCGAGCGATTCCTGAATGCTTTGTTCACGCTCCTTTAATCCTTTCAAAATTGAAGGCCAGGCGTATTTACCCAGGATAAACACGACGATTCCAAAAGTAAGGGTCATCCAGAAGATGATTCCTAAACCGGGATTAATTAATTGCATAATATTTTGTTTTCAATTCTTAATTTCAATGTAAGTATTCCGGCCTATCGCCGGAATACCTGCAAATTTCTTGATTTTCGGCTTACAGGAAAATGATAAGCAGACAAATCACGATGGCAAAGAAGGCAACCCCTTCGATCAGTGCAGCGGAGATGATCATGTTGGAACGGATGTCTCCCACGGCTTCAGGCTGACGGGCAATGGCTTCCACTGCACCGCGGCCGATGGGTCCGATTCCAACACCTGCCCCGATGGCAGCAAGACCGGCACCGATACCGGCACCCATTTTTGCAAAAGGTGTCAGCGTGGCTGCAACTTGTAATAAAACTTCTAATAAATGCATAATGAATTATTTAATGTTAGAAAATAATTTTCTCTTAATGTTCGGGCTCCGCCAGGGCCAGGCCGAAGTAAAGCGCCGAAAGAATGACAAAGACATACGCCTGGATGAAAGAGATCAACACTTCCAGCAAATCCAGGAAGATGGAGAATCCCACCGAAACCACGGAAACTCCGTAGCCCAACCCGAGGGCCATTTTTCCAAAAATAAAAATTAATCCGATGAATCCGAGGATCACAATGTGTCCTGCTATCATGTTCGCAAAAAGACGGATCATCAGGACGATCGGTTTGGTGAAAATCCCCATGATCTCCACGATCGGCATGAGCGGAAAGGGGAGCTTTAACCACCACGGCACGCCGGGGGTGTTGAAAACATCTTTCCAATAATGTTTGTTGCCTTGATAGGTGGTGATGGCAAAAGTAAAGGCAGCCATCACTCCTGTAACGGCGATACTTCCCGTTACACTGAATCCCCATGGAAAGAAAGGGACGATCCCCATCAGATTGCTGAAGAAGATAAAGAAGAACAGCGACAACAGGAATGGGGTAAATTTTTCGTAATGTTTCTCGCCGATGGAAGACTTTGCGATTTCGTCACGGACCATCAGGATCAGCGGCTCAATAGCCGACTGGAAACCCTTGGGTGCCTTGCCCCGTCGGTTCCGGTAGGATTTGGCGACGGCCAGAAAGATCAGGATCACCAGAAAAGCATTGATGATCACGGAAGCTGACATTTTGGTAATGGACAGATCCAGGGTAGGCCTGACGATCTTTCCGGAAGCATCCTCCCGGACGATCTTATTGGTGTTGACGTCTTTTTCCTCGTCAATAAAATAACCTTTATACCGGCCGTCATGATGGTGGAATTCGGAGGACCAGAAAGTGATCCAGTGGCCCTGGTCGTAAAGAATGATCGGCAGGGGTACGGTCACATGGTGCTCGCCGATGGAGAGGATGTGCCACTCGTAACTGTCGGTGATGTGTTCGATGATCAGATGACCGACTCTATTACCTTCTTCCCGGACCGGGTCTTCCTTTTGTCCAGCCTGCTCTTGCGCTTTTACCGTACTTCCCAGGGCATAAACCATCGGCCCTGCGAAAAAAACGAAAAACAAGAGTATGGTAACTACCTTGTTTACAATGCTTTTCTTGTCCATTTACAAAAGGGATCTTCGTTTTTATTATTGCGTGCAATTTTACGAATAAAAGCTGGAATTGGGAAGGGAAATTTTGTGAAAATGGAAAGCCGTCAAATTAAAAATTGGAAAAATCAGGTTTCAATCTTCCTTTTTTATGCAAAAAAACGATGTTAAAACAAAGAAAACCAATGGCCTAGTTCCTCAAGAAGAACATTAAATATAATGATTATAAATAGAGTTTTTGGCATATTTAAAGCACTTTTTGTTGTGAAGCTTCCCATGAAGGGCAAGGGAGGCGGAGTTGTGTGAAAATCGAACAACAAAACCCGTGAGCTTATTTGTACTAGGACGCTGCGGTTAAACCGGAAAAATTTTTGATATTGAAATTTTACAATTTGGCCGCAAGGCGGAATAAAGAACGGTAAAAACCGAAAAACCCGCTGACTTTGGAAAAAAGATGAAATTAACGCAAAAACGGGACCTATTCGAATGATTGGGCCCCGTTTTTGGTGAAATTTGTTTCGAAAAAAGAAAGAGAAGGTCAGACGGAGCCCAGCGGATTGGCCACCAGGGTCGTATTGATCTTCACCGAAAGCGTGAAATGAACATTGTCCTGATCGGAAGTTCCGGAAAGGACTACTTTAAACGACTGTTTTCCGTTCAGCACTTGCCCCAGCTTGTCCAGCTGGCCCTGCGAATTATCCAGAACCAGGTTGGTTCCGTTGTCGATGGAAAGGCTGGCCGCTTGCCAGCCGAAGGTGTCCGTTCCCGTTTTGATCTGCAAGGAAACGTTGGTGAGGTTTACCGGAGTGGAAACATCCGTGAAAATACCCGTAACGGAATCCACTGTCCAGCTTTTGATGTAACTTTCATATTTGGCAACCAGCGTATCCGTCGTGGGATCAATGGTTACAGAATCACTGAAAGTGTACGTGCTGTTAGCAGACATAATGCTAGTGGCTGGAGGGATGGTTACCTGAAGATCAACGGGAAAACTGGGATGCAGTGTGATATCCGGCGCCAGTTGTTTGAGCTTTGAACAACCCACAAAAAACAGCCCAAGCGCTATGACCGCAAGAAATGAAGTAATTTTATGTCTCGTTGTCATATCTATGAGGTTTGGTGTTGAAAAATCAAGGTAAAAATAAGCATAATTGGGACCGGAAATCCAGGTTGTTTAGAATAAATAAAAATAAAAAATCTTAAATCCGGAGGTTTTGAAGCAATGATGCGGGTTGCGGGTTTTTTGCAAACGTTATAAATCTGTGTTTTTTTTCATTTTTCCTGATTTTTTTCACCTGTTTGGCCTTTCACAAGGAATAATGAAACCCAATCCGACTTGGATTCAATATTTCATTAACTTTACTTCTCAAAAGTAAAATAGATAACCAATTAATAATCAAGGAGGTTAGAAATGTTAAACAACAAAATAAGTGGCTTGAGAGCCATGGAAATTCTGGATTCCAGAGGAAATCCGACCGTAAGAGTCTACGTTGAGCTCAGCGACGGTACGCTTGCCAACGCTTCGGTCCCTTCGGGAGCCAGCACCGGTGAAAACGAAGCCATCGAACTGCGCGACGGAGATAAGAGCCGTTACGGCGGAAAAGGCGTATTGAAGGCCGTTGAAAATGTCAACAAGCTCATTGCCCCTGCTTTGATGGGGATGCATGCCCATGAACAATCCCGGATCGACAAAAAAATGATCGAACTGGACGGTACGGAAAACAAATCCAAACTCGGCGCCAACGCCATTTTGGGTGTATCGATGGCGGTGGCCCGTGCGGCCGCTGAATCGGCACGGGTACCTCTGTATCAGTATTTGGGTGGTGCCGGTGCAAGAAGGATCCCTGTTCCGGCCATGAACATCATTAACGGGGGCGAACATGCCGATAACAGTGTGGACTTTCAGGAATTCATGGCCGTTCCGGTGGGAGCGCCCAATTTCCGTGAAGGCTTGCGCTATGTGGCAGAAACCTTCCACATCCTGAAAAGCATTCTGAAAAACCGTGGTATGGCTACTGGCGTGGGTGATGAAGGTGGTTTTGCCCCGAACCTCGCCAGCAACGAAGATGCCATCGAGACCATTATCCAGGCCATCGAAAAAGCCGGTTACAAACCCGGAAAAGACATTGCCATTGCCATTGACAGTGCCGCCAGCTCCTTTACCACCGGCCCCGGTCAGTATGACCTGAAATGGTCCGGGTTGGGAAAACTCAACAGCGACGAAATGATCAGCCTGGCTGAAAAATGGGTTTCCAACTATCCCATCGTTTCCTGGGAAGATCCCCTTTCGGAAAACGACTGGGACGGTTTCAAGAAATTCACCGACCGTCTGGGCAGCCAGATCGAAGTCGTGGGTGACGACCTTTGTGTGACCAACACCAAATATATTGCCCGCGGCATCAAAGAAGGTTCTGCCAATGCGGCCCTAATCAAACTGAACCAGATCGGTTCCGTTTCGGAAACCATCGAAGCCGTGCGCATGTGCCGCGATAACAACTGGCGTTACTTCCTGTCGCACCGTTCGGGCGAAACCTCCGACACCTTCCTGGCCGACTTTGCCGTGGCCATGGATGGCGGACAGCTGAAAACCGGTTCTGCCAGCCGCAGCGAGCGCCTGGCAAAATACAACCGCCTGCTGGAAATCGAAGAAGAATTAGGTTGTTCTTCCTTATATTACTGGAAGTAGATCCACCATTTTATGATTGGTTCAAAAGCTGTCCGCCTCAGGCGGACAGCTTTTTTTGTGCCCCTGCGGTTGGCCTGGAAACCGGGTTTTTTCCCGTCCCTATATAATAAGGTATCCTTAACTTTTCTTAACATTTCAAACGATAATTGGTTACCTTTGTCATTACAACACGTAATAACCTTAAAGCGTATGCCTAATAATCAATTTGTTGTTATCGGTATCGGACAATTTGGAGAAGCCATTGCGCGTTCTCTTTCCAAAAAAGGGGCGGAAGTGATGGCCATTGATAAGAGCCAGGAGAAGATCGATTATATCGCCAATGATGTGGCATATGCCGTGGCATTGGATTCCACGGATAAAAATGCGCTGATCTCCCAGAACATTCAAAACTGTGATGCCGTGGTCATTGCCATCGGAGAAGACTTTGAAGAACTGCTGCTCACCGCCGTGAACCTGATCGAATTGAATATTAAGCGGATCATTGTCCGGGCCAAGGGAAAAGTAAACCGCCTGATCCTGGAAAAGCTGGGGCTCAAGGAGATCTTCTCTCCTGAATTTGAGGTGGGCAAGGTGGTGGCAGAAAGACTGCTGAATCCCAGCATCATCAATGTGCTGGACCTTCCCGACGGGTATGTTATTACTGAAATCAAAGCCCCCAAATCCATCATCGGACAAACCCTTGAATCCATTAAACTTCGCGAGGCCTATATCATCAATCTGGTGACCATCCGCAACGAATCGGAAGAAGTCAAGGGAAACAGAATTGTCCAGACCCAGCATATCACGGGGGTGCCCCAGGCCGACACCGTGATCGGGGAACATGATTACATCATTGTTTTCGGCAGTGCAAAAGACATCGAGAAATTCATCGACATCAACAGCTAATAGCGTATGCCTTCCAGGATTTTCAAATTCCGTGAAAATATCAACCTCCGTATTTTCAACAGTAAATCATTTGTGATCAAGCTGTTTCGGGTCCTGAGTTTTTTTGTCTTCACCACCGTGATCGCTTCAGGCGTTTATTTTTACGGATTTCCGAAAACCCAAGCTTCCCTGCTGATGGACCAGCGGATCATCGGTTACAGTCTTGCGTTTTTCGTGATTCGCTACCTGGTATATATTTTCTACGATTTTCATCCGGTGGATTTTCTGAAGAAAAACAGGGTAGAAGGTGCGGTCCTGCTGTTTTTTCTCATCTATGTGATCATTCCCGGCTTTTTTAACTCCCTGATTTTCGAGCCTCTGTTCAACGATGTGGTCGAAAGCCATTCCCATGTGCTCTTCCAGCTTTATTTTGCCAGTATCTTTATTGTGGAACTGGGAAAATCCGGTCCCAAACTCACGGCACTGAACCTGCGGCCCGCCACCCTGCTGATACTTTCCTTTATGGTGCTGATTGGCTCGGGCACGGGGTTGCTCATGCTTCCCGAAATGACCACCTCAGGGCATATCAGTTTCCTGAATGCACTGTTTACCTCTACCAGCGCCAGCTGTGTCACCGGCCTGATCGTGGTGGATACGGCAACTTTCTTTACCCTCAAGGGCAAGCTCATCATCATGCTCCTCATTCAGCTCGGCGGGATCAACATTATATCTTTTGCCACTTTTTTTGTCACCTTTTCCAAGGCCCACGGAAACATCAAATATCAATCGCTGATCAAGGACTTCCTGAGTACCGACCGGCTGGCAGATACCAAACATCTGCTGCGGAGCATCGTGCTTTTCAGCCTGCTCAGTGAAGGCATCGGGACGCTGCTGATCTATTTCTCCTGGGGCGGAGTGCCGTTTCAATCCTGGCACGAACAACTCTTCCATTCGCTTTTCCATGCCGTGTCGGCTTTCAACAATGCGGGCTTTTCCACCTTTACCAACAACCTGTATGAACCCGCGATCCGTAACCTTTACGGCGTGCAAATCGTGGTGATCCTGTTGATCTTTTTCGGCGGCTTCGGTTTTATGTCCATGGAAGACATTTTCAGCTGGAGCCGGATCAAGGAACGGCGGAAAATGCCATGGAAACGACTGAACATCAGCACGAAAGTAACTTTATATATTTCGCTGTTGCTGATTTTCGGCGGGGCGGTCCTATTTTATTTCCTGGAGAAAAACACATTGTTCACCGGTGAGAATCCTTTTCAAATTGCGGTCACCTCGGTGTTCCAGTCCGTAACCACGCGAACGGCCGGTTTTAATACGGTGGACATCGGTGCCTTGCGCACACCGGTGCTAATCCTGTTTATTTTCCTGATGTTTGTCGGGGCGGGCCCCGGCTCCACCGGCGGCGGCATCAAAGTCACCACCTTTGCGGTGATCGTGAAGTCGGCCCTGGCCACCATCAAAGGCGAGAAACATGTGGTTTTTTATAAACGGACCATTCCTTTCAGTGCCATCGACCGGGCCTATTCCATTGCGCTTTTTTCCATCACCACGATTTTTGTCTCCGCTTTTCTGCTGAGCATTACCGAGCCAAATACGGGATTTCTGAAACTCCTTTTCGAAGAGTTTTCAGCTTTTGGTACCGTGGGGCTATCCACTGGAATCACGCCCTTTCTTTCCTCAGCCGGCAAAGCCATCATCATCACTTCTATGTTTGTGGGCAGGATCGGATCGCTGACCCTGGCCATGGCTTTGAGCACGCGGGTGCTTTCCACCAATTTCAAATATGCCGAATCTTCGATCATCGTAGGATGATTTTGCCCCGGATCCCTAGGGATTCCATGGTTTCTCGCAGGAGACGTCCGGTTAAAACCCTGATCTTCCGCTATTTTTTTAGATTTTTTATAAATTCCGGTTTGGTCAAAGCCTCGTTCAGGCATTATCTTTGATATCATTATCAGAAAAATGGTTCTTTCCGGAATTTCTGGGTGGACCATCGATCATTAAAATACAAAGCCATGAATGAGATCATACAAGAACAAAAAGAAGAACTCAGAACCCTTATCTATAAAGCCCCCGCGCTCCTTACGCTATATGCCATTAGCCATCGTGGTGAACATTTGGAGAATTGCGAAGAACGGTCGGCGACCATATACCTGTCGGTTTTGAGTAATCAAGGCCCCAGGCAGTTTAAAGATTATTTTATGGAAGTGAAAAAGCATTTTACCGAAAACCTGGTGAAACTGGATCAGGAACTGCCCAAAGGCCATGATGAACGGCAATTGGAAATAGAGAACCGGTTGCTGCCCGTCAAACGGTTTATCGCCGCTCTTCCGGCAAGTCAGGGAATCGCTTTTAAGGAGGCCCTGCTCGGGTTCATTACCCATGCGCGAAGCGCTCTGGCAGACACGCTGGAAAGTGTTTTGCTGCCGTTTGTCTCCGATAATCTGAGAAAGATCGAAAACCAACGGATGCGTTTTATTTTATAGAGAACCGAATTTCCCCGGTGAGCCACCCCTCACCGGGATCAAAATATCTTTCATTATGGAACAAATTAAAATCGATGATGCAAAAAAAATGCAGGATGAGGACCTGTTCCGAAAACTTGAAACTTCCAAGCAGGGGCTTTCCGCTGCGGAAGCCGAAAAACGGCTGAACCAGCTGGGGCCCAACGCGCTGGCGGAGAAACACACAAGTGTTATTTTGCGTTTTCTGGCCTATTTCTGGGGCCCCATTCCGTGGATGATCGAAATCGCTGCAGTTTTGTCGCTGGTGGTAAAACACTGGACGGATTTCTTTGTGATTCTGACGCTGCTGTTGTTCAATGCCGGCATTGGTTACTGGCAGGAGATGAAAGCCAGCAACGCCTTGGAGGCCCTGAAGGCCCAGCTTGCGCTGAAGGCGAAAGTGCTTCGTGACGGCACCTGGCAGGAAATGGAAGCCAGTAAGATCGTCCCCGGCGACATCGTCCGAATCAACATCGGCGACATTATCCCTGCCGATATGAAACTGCTCGAGGGCGATTATGTCAGCGTGGATCAGGCCGCTCTGACGGGAGAATCGCTTCCGGTAAACAAAAAATCCGGCGACATCTGTTACTCGGGCACCATTGTAAAACAGGGCCAGATGACCGGTGTGGTGTCAGCCACCGGTTCCAGTACCTACTTCGGCCGTACCGCCGGACTGGTTTCGAAAGCCGGCGCTACCTCCCATTTCCAGAAAGCCGTGATCCACATCGGCGATTACCTGATCTATCTGAGTTTGGGCTTGGTGGCCCTGCTGTTTATCGTGCAGTTGTCCCGCGGCGATAATCTGTTGTTGCTGATCCAGTTTGCGCTGATCCTGACCGTGGCCTCCATACCGGTAGCCATGCCGGCTGTGTTGTCGGTGACCATGGCCGTAGGAGCCCTGGTACTTTCAAAGAAAAAAGTGATCGTCTCGCGGCTAGAAGCCATC
>JBJKPL010000153.1:0-2710 GCA_046706345.1 Candidatus Sulfidibacterium sp. | reverse complement strand
GTTTCGCAGTTTGCCTTTTTTCTCATCCTGATACTCCTTGGCTTATGATCATGAAAGCAAAACACCATTTTCTGATCTATCCGTTTTTTAAATGGTACGCTACCTATTTGGTGCACAGAAACTTCGGGAGACCGGTTGTGGAGTCGACAACTTTTGACAGCGAGGCATCCATTTTACTGATCAGCAACCATGTAAGCTGGTGGGATGGATTCTGGGCCATGTATCTGAATTTAAAGGAACTTCATAAAATATTCCATTTTATGATGCTGCGAGAGCAGTTGAAAAAGCACTGGTATTTCAATTATGCCGGCGGGTTTTCCATTGAGAAGCATTCCAGAAGTATGCTGCAATCGCTGGATTACGCCGCTGAATTGCTTTCCGATAAAAACAATCTGGTGCTCCTGTATCCTCAGGGAAAGATCGGTTCCATTCACCGCAGGCATTTTGAATTTGAAAAAGGGGTGGAAAGACTCCTTACCCGGTTGGAGCAAAGGCCAACAATCCTTTTCACGGTCAATCTTACCGATTACTTCTCAAGACCCAAGCCCTCGCTTTTTATGTATACCCGGGAATTTCAGGGGAAGGATTTTTCGGTTCTGGCGTTGCAACAGGCATACAATGCCTTTTACCTGCAATGTGTTGACAAACAAAAATCAAGGGAAGAATGATGATCTGGATCAGCTATTTTATACTTGGGTTTGCCTTCCTGCAACTGGCGGTTGCCTTCCTCAATGTCATTTTCCGGCAAAAGCCGAGAGAAGACACCTCGGAACAGGGGGTTCTATCCGTCATCATTCCTGTGAGAAACGAAGAAAAAAATATTGAAAATCTACTGGGAGACCTGAAACACATCCGGGACAACAGCATGGAAATCATCGTTTTCGACGATGAATCGGAGGACCGAACAATTCCCATTGCGGAACGGTGTCAAAAAGAAGATCCCAGGATCCGGATCTTCCACTCCGCAGGATTGCCTGAAGGCTGGCTAGGTAAAAACCATGCCTGTCACCAGGGTGCAAAGATGGCTTCCGGGGAAGCATTGCTGTTTCTGGATGCCGATGTTCGCATTGAAAAGGATGTCTTTTCTTCACTAAGAAGCAGGATGCAACGGGATGGGTCGGGATTGTTATCGGTTTTTCCAACTCAGATCATGGTCACATCCGGAGAAAAATGGACGGTTCCCCTGATGCATTATATTTTGTTGACCCTGTTACCCCTGATCCTGGTAAGGAAAAGTAAGAATCCCGCACTGGCTGCCGCCAACGGGCAATTTATGCTTTTTGACGCAACAGTGTACCGCCAACTGGAACCCCACAAAACCCTGAAGGATCACAAGGTGGAAGACATTGCCATTGCACGTCTTTTAAAAAAACAAAAGATCGGCGTAAGCTGCCTGACGGGGATACGCGAAATCCAGTGCCGCATGTATCACAATTTTCGGGATGCCGCTGCGGGTTTTTCAAAGAATATTTTCATGTTCTTCGGAGATTCCAGACTGGCGACCTTGCTTTTCTGGCTTATCACTACCTTTGGCGTACTGGCCGTCATCCTTCAGATGAAACCGCTTTACACCGGGCTTTATCTGGGGGCGGTCTTCCTGACCCGGATCTTCGTTTCCATTGCGGCCCGGCAGCCTGTTTTGGAAAACCTTCTCGGGATCATCCCCCAACAGATCGGACTGGGAATCATCATTTTCAACGCATTTCATAACCATTATAAAAACAACTATCAGTGGAAGGCACGAAATATCTCATTTTAGGAATTTTCCTTGGTTTGTTACCCGTCCGGCAAAATGCCCGTGATTACCGATGGCAGATCTATCAGGCTTACGTTTCCGGACGGATGGATCTATGGAAACAAACCATGGATGAATTGGCGGCACAGAAGCCGGATTCGGATGCGCTTGTACTGCAGTTGCTGGATTACCAGTACGGATACATCCCCTGGTGTCTGGAACGGGACAAATCGGAAGAAGCCGCCCACTACATTCAGGCTGCACTGAAAAACATCGGCAAGCTGGAAAAAGATCATTACAAAGTTTCTCAGGTCAATGCCTATAAATCGGCGATCTATGCTTTTTCCCTGAGGCTGCATCCTTATAAAGCGCCCTTCCTGGGCCCGAAAAGCCTGAATGCAGTCAAACTTTCCATGGAACAGGATTCCACCGATCCCTATGGGTTTCTTCAGTATGGCCATGCCCTGTATTACATGCCGTCGATCTTCGGCGGCTCCAAAACCAAAGCCATTTCATATTACGTGAAAGCACAACACCTGATGGAAAAAGATACGAACAGTTTAACAGAAAACTGGAATTATCTCAGCCTGCTGGTAACCCTGGCACAGGCTTACCAGACGACCGCGCAATACGAGAAAGCATATAGGTATTATAAGTTAATACTGAATATTGAACCCCATTTTCTCTGGGTTAAAGAGGAACTATTTCCCGAATTTTTGAAAAAACACATTACCTATGAACAATAAAAATGTCCTGATCATCGGTGCCGGACTGGGCGGTCTGGCCACAGGGCTTCGGCTGGCGACCCGAGGTTACAAGGTCCGCATCCTTGAAAAGAACGAAAAAGCCGGCGGACGCCTGAATCAAATCAAGAAAGACGGCTTTACCTTTGACACCGGTCCGAGTTTCTTCAGTATGTCCTACGAGTTTGAAGATTTTGCCCGGGATTGCGGCATCACGCTGCCGTTTGAATAC